>PWQG01000131.1 GCA_003556835.1 Gammaproteobacteria bacterium | reverse complement strand
GGCCGGATGGAACCAGAGGGCGCGGCAGTCAACACGGCAGGCATCAGTGATCGCCGTGATTTCAACGTGCGGCATCACGAGGATTACCTGCACGCGCTGGAGATTGTGATTAAGGCGCAGGAAGGCGTGGCCCGGCAGATGCAGGCCATTCTTGATCAGCAGACGGCACATTTTGACTTTCTGCAATACGAACACCTGCAGATGCTCCGCCATGCCCGAGCGCTGGCTCATCCGCCGGTCGCGCTTTCCGATGAAGAGCGGGCGCGATTGCAGTTCATGGCGGATGAGGTGTTGAGCGATGCCGAAGCCCTGGAGTGGTTGATTGCCGATTTTCTGCGTGCTCACGCAGTGCCGGAAGCCCATGATGGCGAAGCCGGTGATTTTGTCGAAGCCATCAGGAATGCCCGCGTTGCGTCACTGGCGCAACAGTCGCGCAGCGAATATGAAAGGCTGATTGCCATGTATACAGGAGAAGATGAATGAAACGGTTTGTCAAAACACCCTTGATAATGGCATCTGCCCTGGTTCTTACATCTCTGGGCTCAACATCCATGGCGCAGCAGAGCGGCGCCGAAGCTCTCATGCCGGAAGAAATAGTCGTCATTGGTACACGTACAGCAGTCCACCGCAATGATCTGCCGATGCAGGTCAGTGTCATCACCGCTGATGACATCCGCAACAGTGGTTCGCTCAATGTGGCAGAGGTACTCAATGATAGCGGGGAAATCTATATTCGCACTTCGGGCTCCAGCGGTGGTCGTATCACGCTTCGTGGCATGGCTCACGCCGATACCCTGTTCCTGATTGATGGCATGCGGATTAATGGTGAGCTGAACAAGACCTACGAATTGGATCGTATTCCGGCGGGTATGATCGAGCGTATCGAGATCCTCAAGGGCAGTGCCAGTCTGCTGTATGGCAGCGAGGCCATGGGCGGTGTGGCCAATATCATCACGCGCAAGCAGGATGATGCATTTGGCGGCGATATCCAGTTGTTGCATGGAGCCAATCGTGATGGCGTCGACCTGAGCCTGTTCGCCAATCGCGGCGATACGCGCTATCGCCTGTTCGCCAGCCATCTTGAGCGTGATGCGTATACGCGTCGTGAGACGGCGCAATTGAGTGTCAGGAATACACCCGTTTCCGAGCTTGAGGGTGATGAGTATCTACCGCTACGCAATACGCTGGATGATGAGTACCAAGTCAATCGCGACTATCAGGACGAGATGTCGCTCAGTCATGTCAGTGCCGGTCTCCAGCACAGCTTCAACCAACGACTGACGCTGGACCTGGATGCCAGCTACCTGCGCGAGGACAAGCAACGCGATTTCATCAGTGCCAACTATGTCACAAGCTTTGAAGACAACCGTGGCCGACCGATTCTCGTGCAGCGCCTGCCCTCCGAGCGATTCGACGACAACAGTCGTCTGACAATGGCGGCAGCGCTTGAATACGCACCGCTGGCAGAGCTTGATATCCGTTATTCCGTGTTCTTCTCGCGCTATGATAAAGACACCCGCGCCTATACACCTTTCTGGCAGGAAGCGGGTTACAGTTCGCGAGAGGCATCCCTGTCCAATCTTGATCAGGCGGTGACCGAACATCTGAATCAGGATCTGATTGCCAGTTATCGTTTTTCTTCTCGCAATCGTGTGCTGATTGGTGCAGAGCACCGCACCATCAACCGTGATTCGGAAGGCTTTGTCGTCAACAACGGCACGCATGAGGCAGTATATGCACAGCACGAATACAAACCGATAGAACCACTGAGCCTGGTCTATGGTGCCCGTCATGAGCGCGATCCGGTGGGAGTATCGAAAACCAGTGTCAGCCTGGGTGGGTCCTACGCCCTGCGCGAGGGTTTGTGGCTGAAATCCAACTTCTCCCAGGGTTTTCGTAGCGCGGACGCCGAGGAGTTGTATATCAACCAGACCAATGTCAACGGTCGCCTGCTTCTGGGTTCGACCATCATTGTTGGTGACAAGACCGAAGCCTGGAATCTCCGCCCGGAGACCAGTGAAACCATTGAGCTCGGGATTCTCGCTTCTGGTAATCGTTATCGTTTTGAGTTGTTCGGTTTTGATACCCGGTTTGATGACCGCATCAGTCGCACGCGTCTGAGTAATGTGATCACCACGTATGACAACATCGAAAAGAGTCGTATCAGTGGTTTTGAAAGCTCACTGACACTGGATGTGACTGACAGTTTCTCCACCCGCCTGACCTATGCCAACACGGATGCCGAAGACAAGACTGATGGCAGCACGATCTACCGCACGCCGGAGTCACTGGCCAGCGTCCGGCTCAGTTACTTTCCACTATCGAACGTCGAGCTGCGCAGCATCACGAGGTACACCGGGCGTCAGGTTGATGCCGATGGTGACATCCCTTCGTTCACCAGTAGTAATGTGAAGCTTGTATACAATGGATTCCTGCAGCAGGTTGATCTGGCTGCCGGCATTGACAATGTCTTCAGGGAAAGTATCCCGAAACAACTGGGCGCTATTCGGAAGTCGGCTTATTACGTCAGCGCCCGCTATAATTTTCGCTGATCGGCTCGGGCACCATGACGGAACGGAGGATTGAAATGCACACATTGGTCCGACCATTATCTGTGGCTGCCATGATGCTGGCTGTAGCCTGTTCGCCGGAAAATGGTGAGCCGGAGCAGTCGGTCGAGAACATCAGCAGCCTGACGGAGCTTGGTGAACGTTTGTTTCATGACAGCAATCTTTCCCTGACTCGCAACCAGTCCTGTGCGAGCTGTCACGATCCCGAGCATGCTTTTATCGATCCCCGGGCCAATGGTGTTAATGGCGCTGTTTCCCTCGGTGATGACGATCTAAGCCTCGGGCAGCGAAACGCTCCAACACTGACGTATGCCGCACTGACGCCCGAGTTCGAGCAACTGCCCGATGGCGAATATCGTGGTGGACAATTCCTGGACGGGCGTGCACGCCATCTCAGGCAACAAGTCAATCTAGATGGTGGCCCTTTTCTCAATCCTGTGGAGATGATGATGCCGGACCGTGATGCCGTGATTGCGCGTATCCGGGAGAATCCCGCTTATGAAACTGCCTACCGGACATTTTTTGGCGAGAATATCTTCGAAAATCCGCGCAGCGTGAATTTCCCTTTCACACGTATCGGGCAAGCCATTGCCGCCTTCGAGCAGACCGATGGTTTTTCCACATTCGATTCGCGCTACGATCGCCATCTTCGTGGTGAGTCGGAACTGTCCCGCGAACAGGCTCGCGGTCTGTCATTGTTCGAACAACACTGCAGCGACTGTCACAGTGCGGCCGGTGTTCATGACAGCAGTCGGGAGACCTTCAGCGACTATCGTTATTACAACATCGGTGTGCCCATCAACCGGACACTGCGCGAGGCTCGTGGTGATGATCAGCCTGATCCCGGGTTGCTGGGCAACGCAGCGGTTGATGATGAGCGCCACGCCGGCAAGTTCCGTACCCCCGGATTGCGCAATGTCGCGGTGACTGGACCCTATATGCACAATGGTGTATTCAGCACCCTGCGCGCCGCCATCAAACTGCATCTGCACCGTGGTGCCGGTAGGCAATCCGTCTTCCCGCTCAATCCCGAAACCGGCCAGCCCTGGGAAACCACCGACTATCCGGTGACCGTGGCCAGAGCGGCTTTAGCGCGGACGGGCGATCTGAGCAGCAACGACATAGACGCGCTGATCCGCTTCATGGAAAGTCTTACCGACGAGCGCTACGAGCACCTGCTGCACGATTGATGAGAGTCTGAGTGACAGCGGGCGTCACGAATCCTTTATCAGTAGTGACGTGTCTTTGCCGTCACGTCCCGCGCCAGACCCAGGTCACCGATGCGTCGCAGGCCCGCCCAGCTGCCTCCGGGACAGTTTGTCTTCAGCTACGCATTCACCTATAGTTCTGCCGAAAAGGCCCTGATGAATTTCCGCGGACGGCCCTTGCTGGCTCATGCGCTGGAGCGCCTTCGCCACCAGGTGGAACATCTGGCTGTTTGGCGTGGTCTATCTGTGGTTACTGCAACAGGATGGATATGGCGCCATTGCTGGTACCGAAGCGCTGGTGGGTTTCATGATGATCACCTGGTCATGGCCCGGACGCTTGGCAAGGATTCGATCGATTGACAGCGTGAAGGAAACAGAATGAGCCACGAAGAACAGAGTCGCAAGCCCACCAGAAGCCGGTCCGACGTGGGGGGGCTGGTCACGGCACTGCGTTTTTATTTTCCCCATGAGAACGTCTCGGCCACTGCCCGGTTGCTGGATCGGGACGCGCCTCATACCTGTGATGTGATCGTGGCTACGCTCCCGCACCGGGGCGAGGCCTTCCATGGGGAATATTCCGGTGAGGAAGTGTTCACTCTGCTACCCGGGCGCGTGCATGCTCCGGCCGAGAACTCGACTACCAAAGTGAATGAACGCGACATCGGCTTCCTGCGGTTCCGGGGTGGCACGGATGTGGTGGAGGGAGATGAGGTCGTTTCGGAAATCGCTTGGTTCTACGGCAACGATGCGGTCCCCTCCATGAAGGACGGTCCCATCGAGCTGAACATCTTCGCGCGCTTTGAGCGCGAGGGCTGGGAGGCGTTCGCGGCGGTCTGCCGGAAGTTGAAACCGGAGCAGGCACATCCCATCATCATCGAAGCGATCGAAGAAACGGAAGAAATAGAAGAAGCATAAGCAACCTAGGATAGCCCTGTTCATGAGGATACCGAGACTGCGATTCGGACCGGCGACCCTGGTAGCGGCCGCATTCATCGGACCCGGCACCGTGGTCACCGCGTCGATGGCGGGGGCCGGTTTCGGTTACGGGCTATTGTGGGCTTTGCTCTTTGCCATCATTGCCACATTGATCCTCCAGGAAATGGCCCTGCGTATCGGCGTGGTCACGGGACAGGGCCTGGGTGAGAACCTGCGCGTGGTGGTCGAGCGCCCCCTGCCGCGTATGGGCTTCCTGGCACTGGTGGTGGCGGCCGTGGTCATTGGCAACAGTGCCTATCAGGGTGGCAATCTGACCGGGGCAAGTCTGGGAGCCATGGCGTTATGGCCGGATGCGGCCTGGGTGGCGGCGCTGGAGCAGCGCTTCGGGATCAATCCCTGGGCGACAATCCTGGGCGCCCTGGCGATCCTGGTATTGTGGCAGGGACAGTACCGACGCATTGAAAGGATACTGATTGCCCTGGTGATGCTGATGAGCCTGGCGTTCCTGACTACCTTTCTGATGAGTCGGCCGGATATCCCGGCTTTGCTACGTGGCCTGCTGCTGCCCTCGGTCCCTGAGGGCGGAGCATTGACCATGATGGCCTTGATCGGTACTACCGTGGTGCCTTATGCCTTGTTCCTCCATGCGGCGAGTGCGCGCGAGCGTTGGGCCGGCCAGGGACATGACGTGGACGTGGCCATGAGCGAGGCCCGTGCCGATCTCTACACTTCCGTCCCGCTGGGCGGAATTGTCACCCTGGCCATCCTTTCGACCTCGGCAGCGGCCTGGTTCGGTCGGGAAGACGGTATCAGCGGCGCCGCGGATCTGGCGTTGTCCCTGGAGCCGGTCTTCGGGCAGGCTGCGGTCTGGCTGATGGCCATCGGCCTGCTTGCCGCCGGCCTGTCCTCGGCCATCACGGCGCCGCTGGCTTCCGCCTATGCCCTGACCGGAGCCCTGGGCTGGTCCACCGACATGAAGGGCCTGCCTTTCCGTGCCACTTGGCTGAGCATTGTGCTGATCGGCGTCACCGTCGCCTCTCTGGGGCTGGAACCGATTGCTCTGATTGTGTTCGCCCAGGTTGCCAATGGCATTCTGCTCCCGCTGATCGCCGGATTTTTGCTGCTGGCCGTGAATCATTTCCGGATGGGTGAGTGGCGCAACAGCGCCGTCCGCAATGCCATGGGTGCGGCGGTGCTGCTGGTGGCACTACTGCTGGGCCTGCGCAGTATCTGGCTGGCGTTGAGCTGACGCATCCGTATACTGACAGGATGAGCACCCGGGCTAACGGAGTGGGGGATGAGACTGACAATAACGGGATGGTTTCGGGCAGATTCCCGTCATCGTGGCATCGGGCGGCCCTGGTATCTGCTTCTGATGTTCGGGATGTTGTTCTCCTGCGGCAATGAGGAGGTGGAAATCATGGACCCCGAACCCGGTGTCAGTCGGGCATTGGCCGAACAGCGGGCAGCCCGGATCAGTAATCTGGCGTATGGCTTGTCGTTCGATCTGCCTGCTTCGCCCGGAGAGCCTGTTACCGGTCAGGTCACCCTGGACTTCCGGCTGGCTGATGCCGATGAGCCGCTGGTGCTGGATTTCCGTGGTCCCCCGGAAAGCGTCTCCGGGCTACGGCTTGACGGGGAGACAGTATCCTATCGTCAGCCCCCTGGTCATATCGTGATCCCGTCGGATGCATTGGTACCGGGTGATCACCAGCTCAGCATGGACTTCCACAGTGCTGATGCGGCCCTCAATCGACAGGATGATTTCCTGTATGCCCTGTTTGTACCCGATCGTGCCGCCACGGCCTTCCCCCTGTTCGATCAGCCGGATCTCAAGGCCCGTTTCACGCTGCAGTTGAATGTGCCCGAAACCTGGCAGGCCCTGTCCAACGGAGCGTTATTGTCTCGCGAGGCAGTGACCACGGAGTCGGGCCGTGAGCTATTGCATTTCGCCGAAACCGAACGTATCAGCAGCTACCTGTTCGCCTTTGCCGCCGGTGAGCTGCAAGTGGAAACGGCGCAGCGGGGCGGGCGTGAGTTCCGCCTGTTCCATCGCGAGACCGATGAGGAAACCCTGCTGCGTAATCGCGATGCCCTGTTTGACCTGCATGCCGAGGCCCTGGACTGGCTGGAAGACTACACCGGTATCGCCCATCCCTATGGCAAATTCGATTTCTTTGCCATCCCCGCTTTCCAGTTCGGTGGCATGGAGCATCCCGGAGCGATCTGGTACCGCGCCGAATCCCTGTTCCTCGATCCATCGGCCACCCGGGCCCAGGAACTGGGTCGTGCCAGCCTGATTGCGCATGAAACCGCGCATATGTGGTTCGGCAATCTGGTCACCATGCGCTGGTTCAATGATGTCTGGATGAAAGAAGTTTTTGCCAATTTCATGGCCGCCAAAATTGCAGGCCCGGCATTCCCGGATCTGGATCTGTCGCTGCGGTTCTTCCAGGCCCACCATCCTTCCGCCTATGCTGTCGATCGCACGGCCGGCGCCAATCCCATACGCCAGCCCCTGGCCAACCTGCAGGACGCCGGCTCTCTTTATGGCGCCATCATTTACCAGAAGGCGCCGGTTGTCATGCAACAACTCGAAAACCTGCTGGGTGAAGAGCTGTTGCGCGACGGTTTGCAGGAATACCTGAACAGATACCAGCATGGCAATGCGAGCTGGCCCGAGCTGATTGAGATTCTGGATGGGCTGTCCACCCTCGATCTGGAACAGTGGAGCTGGGTCTGGATCAATGAGCCGGGTCGCCCTCGCATCGAGGCTGACTGGACCGGCGACGGCATCCGTCTGCGGCAGCGTGATGACTGGCCGGCACGGGATCTGCTCTGGCCGCAGACGTTGACCGTGGCGGTGCAACGCCATGGACAACTTCAGGAATATCCGGTGTCCCTGCAGGAATCCGAAACGTTTCTGCCACTGGCGGCGGGGGAGGCGCCGGACTTCATTCTCCCTGGTGCTGATGGTGTGGCCTATGGGCGTTTTGTGCTGGATGCTGGGAGTCGCCAACAGCTGCTGCAAGGGGTGCATGAGCTGTCGCAGCCGCTGCACCGCGCCGTAACCTGGCAGGCCTTGTGGGAAGAGATGCTCGATCATGAACTGGCACCAACGGATTTCGTGGATGCCGCGATAGCAGGTATTGAGCGGGAGCATGATCAACTGGTCGCCCAGCAAGTGCTGGGCCTGTTGCAGGCAGCCTGGTGGCGCCATCTGGATCAGGAGCAACGCCTGCTGCGCACGGATGTGCTGGAGGAGCGGCTCTGGCAGGCGCTCGAGCGGGGGGAGGAAGCAGGCCGCAAGGGAACGTATTTCCGGGCGTTGATGTCCATGAGCCTGTCACCTGACGGTGTCGACCGATTGTATGACATCTGGCGCAATGAGCGTCCCCCGGAAGGATTGCCCCTGGAAGAGCAGCAATACATCAACCTGGCCGAGGCGCTGGCCTTGCGTGGGATTTCCCAGGCCGACGCGATCCTGGCCACGCAGGAGGACCGCATCCGCAACAATGATCGTCTGGCCCGCTTCCGTTTTGTGCGCCCGGCCTTTGCGGCGGACGCAGCGGCCCGGGAGGCCCTGTTCCTGGATTTCATGGCCCTGGAGAACCGCCGCCGTGAGGCCTGGGTGCTCGATGCCGTGGCTGCTATCCACCATCCACTGCGGGCCGGGGATACACGCCATCTGTTGCGCCCGGGCCTGGAACTGGTGCCGGAGATCCAGCAGACCGGGGACATCTTCTTTCCGCTGCGTTGGCTCAATGCCCTGTTGAACGGGCACTCTTCCCCGGAAGCGGCCGCCATCGTGCGGCAATATCTGGAAGAGCGGGAAGAGCTGCCCCTGCATCTGCGACAGAAAGTGTTGCAGGCGGCCGATGAGTTGTTCCGCGCCAGTGCTCATTGACGTCAATCCGTGCCCGCGGCCGGCCTGAGTCAACGAACAGGTGCTCGATTGACAAGAACTTGCCCCGGATTCTAGCCTTGCAGCTTCCATGTGCAGTAATAGGAGCAAGAAGAATCATGAAAATCAGGCTACAGAAGTCTGTGTTGGGCGCCGGGCTGGCGGCAACGCTCGCCCTGTCCGCACTGATGCACTCGACGGCCACGGCCGCTCCCGTTTTCGAAGTCGACCGCTACTGGCCACAGGAGATGCCCGAAGACTGGCTCCTCGGACAGGTTGCTGGTCTTTCAATCGACAGCCGTGATCATGTCTGGATTGTTCACCGTCAGGGCTCGATCAATGATACCAATGCCGGTGCCGTGCAGGATCCACCGGTTGCCATGTGTTGTACTCCGGCACCTCCAGTGCTCGAACTGGACACCGAGGGCAGTGTGGTCAATGCCTGGGGTGGTGAAAGTGATGAGTACGACTGGCCCCAGCAGATGCATGGTATCTATGTGGATCACAATGACTATGTATGGCTCGGTGGTAACGGACCGGACGACCACCAGATCCTGAAGTTCACGATGGATGGTGAGTTCGTGATGCAGATCGGCGCCCGGGGTGCCAACCAGGGCAGTCACGACACCGAAAATGTGGGTGGTCCGGCCAATATGTTCGTGCACGCCGAAACCAATGAACTGTATGTGGCCGATGGCTACCAGAACCGCCGTATCGTGGTGTTTGATGCAGAAACTGGCGATTACCTGCGGCATTGGGGCGCCTACGGTGAGGAGCCGGTGGATGTCGACCCGGGCCCGTACGATCCAACCGAAGGAGTGAGTGACACCTTCCGCACGCCAGTGCACGGCGTGGTCATTTCGCATGATGACATCCTGTATATGTCCGATCGGCCTAATAACCGTGTCCAGATGTTCCAGCTTGATGGCACCTACATCGACGAAGTGGTGGTGCGACCGGAAACCCTGGCAACCGGCTCGACCTGGGAAATCGCCCTGTCGCATGATCCGCAACAGCGCTGGCTCTATGTGCCCGACGGAACCAATAATGTGATCTGGATTCTCGAGCGTGAAACCATGGAGATTGTGAATCACTTTGGCCGTGGCGGTCGCCAGCCTGGCCATTTCAGTTGGCTGCACAACCTGGATGTCGATTCTCAGGGAAACCTGTACACCGCAGAGGTGCTTGACGGTCATCGTATCCAGCGATTCCTGCTGCAGGATTGAGTCACTCTCGATCCGGTCCATTATGCAGGCACAATGCGTATGAAAGAGGATGGCTCTCCGGGAGTCATCCTTTTTTCGTGTTCATCTGTTAGGATATTCCATTACTTCACTGCCCGCGCCCTCGCTGACGTATCCGGACGTGCCGATTGCTCGTTTAGAGGGCCACTGTTACGGGTTTTTCCTGTGCGGGGCAGGCCCATGGCCTGTTACACTCATTCAAGGAGCCTCTGAGCGGTCAATGAGCCGTTCAGTGGCTTCGGTAACCCGGCAGTATCCGGAGAAACCCTGCGGCCAGGGAGCCCCATACATGCAGACCATCCTGCTGACCGTCATTCTGGCGGTTGTGATCACAATTGCCATCTTCACTCTTT
>PWQG01000379.1 GCA_003556835.1 Gammaproteobacteria bacterium | reverse complement strand
CCGGCTCCCGCACCCCTTGGCAGGTCACCCGCAGCGTCTGGTACGCCATGTTCATGCGCGAGGCTATCTCGCGCACCATGGCGGACCGCATGGGCTTGTTCTGGATGATCGCCGAACCGGCTGCCTTTATCCTGATCATGGTGGGTATCCGCAGTTTCATTCGCGGGGACCAGCTGATTGTAAACGCCGAGTTCATCCCCTGGATGATCGCCGGGATGATGGGGTTCTTCCTGATTCGCGAGGGCATGATGCGCGGCCTGGGCGCGGTGGATGCCAACCAGGCGCTGTTCGCTTATCGGCAGGTTCAACCATCGGACCCAGTATTCGTGCGAACCTTCCTGGAAGGCATGCTGCGAAGCTTCATTTTCCTGCTATTTATCCTAGGTGCCTGGCTGCTGGGCATCGATATGGTCCCCGATAACGCCATCCTGGCGATCAGCATCTGGTTGTCGCTCTGGTGCCTGGGCCTGGGGCTTGGCCTGATAACGTCGGTGGCGGGAACGCTGGTGCCCGAGGTGGGCAAGCTGATCAGCATGTTGTCATTGCCGCTGATGATTCTTTCTGGCGTCATCTTTCCGCTCAACAGCCTGCCGCACTGGCTGCTGGAATACCTGATGTACAACCCCATCGTGCACGGCCTCGAGACCCTGCGGCTGGGCTTCTTCGAGGGCTACCACGTGGTGCATGGCACCAGCATGACCTACTTCTGGATGTTCACCTTCACCACGCTTGCCATCGGGCTGCTGATGCATGTGCGTTTCAAGGAGCGCCTGATAGCTAAATGATTGAAATCAAGGGGCTGTATAAACGCTATCACGGGCATCATGCGAGCGATTGGGTACTGCGTGATATCAACCTCACCATCCCCAAGGGCGTAAGCGTAGGGCTGCTGGGCCGCAACGGCGCCGGGAAGTCCACGCTGCTCAAGCTGATCGCCGGCATGGATACCCCGGAGCGGGGCAGCCTGGAACGGCTGTGCCGGGTCTCCTGGCCGATAGGGCTCTCCGGTGGCCTGCAGGGCAGCATGACCGGTCGCCAGAACGTCAAGTTCGTCGCTCGCGTGCACGGGGGCAGGCGTAACGAAGAAGAGATCATCAGGCGGGTTCAGGAGTTTGCCGAAATCGGCATCGCCTTCGATCGGCCGGTACGGACCTACTCCAGCGGCATGCGCTCACGTCTCAATTTCGGGCTGTCGCTGGCGTTCGACTTTGATGTCTATCTTTCCGACGAGGCCACCCCGGTGGGCGACCGTGCCTTCAAGGCCAAGGCGACCAAGGCGTTCAAGGACAAGGTCGGGCAGGCCAGCCTGATCATGGTCTCGCACAGCGAGGGCATCCTGAAGGATCTCTGCCAATCAGGGGTCTATCTGAAAAAAGGGCAGGCGACCTGGTACGACGATATCGACGACGCCATCGCCGCGTATCATGAAGAAACCGATGCCGCGAAGGCTAACTGATAGCGCCATCGGCAACCCCATCTCTCCCCAACGACGCTGCCAATGAAATCATCCATCAAGACGCACCCCCACTGGGCACTCGCCATCATCGCCATTGTCATGGTCAGCCTCTACTGGGCGGTGTGGGCCGAGGACCGCTACCTCTCGCGTGCCACCGTGGTGCTGGAAAGCCCGCAGATTGCAGCGCCCGAGATCAGCTTCTCCTCCATCCTCACCGGTGCTGGGGGCGACAAGGATCTGCTTCTCCTGCGCGAGCATCTGCTCTCCGTGGATATGCTCAAGCGCGTGCAGGAGACCCTGGATTTTCGCGGCCACTTCAGTCAAAACGGCGATATCCTCGCTCGCCTGCGCAACGCCGACGCGCCCATCGAAGACCTTCACAAGTATTACCTGCGTCGGGTAGAGGTAGAGATGGATGAGTATGCCGGCGTGCTCAACATCGAGGTAGAGGCCTACACCCCCGAGTTTGCCCATGCCATGGTCGAACTGCTGCTCGCCGAGGGTGAAAGCCACATGAATGAGATGGGCAGGCGCCTTGCCGATGAGCAGGTGCGTTTCCTTGAGGAGCAGCTGGCGCGTCTGGAGCTTCGCCTGGACGCCGCACGCGGCGATCTCCTCGCGTTCCAGAACCGTGAAGGCCTGGTGTCACCCACCAGCACCGTCGAGAGCCTCAACCAGGTAGTCGCCACCCTCGAGGGTGAACTCGCGCGCACTCAGGCGCAGCGCCAGGCATTGGCCAGCTATCAGAGCGTGCAGTCGTCGGATATGCGTCGAGTGCAGGCAGAAATAGAGGCGCTGCGCGATCAAATCGACTCACAGCGTGACCGCCTGGCCCAGGCCACCGGCGAATCCCTCAACCGGATCTCCTCGGAGTATCAGACCCTGGAGCTCAAGGCCCAGTTTGCCCAGGAGACCTACTCCAGCGCCTTGGCGGCACTGGAAAGCACGCGTCTCGAGGCCGCCCGCAAGCTCAAGCAGGTCAGCGTACTGCAGAGCCCACTCTTTCCCGAATATGCCACGCGCCCCGAGCGGCTCTATAACGCCAGCGTGTTTGCCATCGTGACGCTGTTCCTGGCCTTCATCTTCAGCAT
>PWQG01000314.1 GCA_003556835.1 Gammaproteobacteria bacterium | reverse complement strand
TCGCCTGCACATCCTCCATGGAGCTGAGGATCTTGCGCAGGATCCACATGCGCTGCAGCTCCTCTTCGCCGGTCAACAACTCCTCCCGACGTGTGCCGGAGCGTCTGACATTGATGGCCGGATAGATGCGCTTCTCGGCCACTTTGCGGTCGAGGTGCAACTCCATGTTGCCGGTGCCCTTGAATTCCTCATAGATGACTTCGTCCATCTTGGAACCGGTTTCCACCAGCGCCGTGGCGATGATGGTCAGGCTGCCGCCCTCTTCCAGGTTACGTGCGGCGCCAAAGAATCGTTTCGGTCGCTCCAGGGCATGGGCGTCCACACCACCGGTGAGCACCTTGCCGGATGAGGGCACGATGGTGTTGTAGGCACGCGCCAGACGGGTGATGGAGTCGAGCAGGATGACCACATCTTCCTTGTGTTCGACCAGGCGCTTGGCTTTCTCGATCACCATCTCGGCAACCTGCACGTGACGGGCCGGTGGCTCGTCAAAAGTACTGGCCACCACCTCGCCGCGCACCGAGCGTTGCATCTCGGTCACTTCCTCCGGGCGCTCGTCAATCAACAGCACAATCAGGCGGCATTCCGGATTGTTGCGTGTGAGAGACTGGGCGATGTTCTGGAGGATGAGGGTTTTACCGGCTTTCGGTGGAGAGACGATGAGGCCGCGTTGGCCCTTGCCGATGGGTGCTGTCAGGTCAATGATGCGGGCGCTGAGATCTTCGGTGCTGCCGTTGCCGATTTCCAGATGGAGGCGTTCGGTAGGAAACAGTGGCGTCAGGTTTTCGAAGAGGATTTTGTGTTTGGAATTTTCCGGTTTGGTGAAATTGACTTCGGAAATTTTCAGTAGTGCGAAATAACGTTCCCCGTCCTTCGGTGGCCGGATCTTGCCGGCAATGGTGTCACCGGTGCGCAGGTTGAAGCGCCGGATCTGGCTGGGCGAGACGTAGATGTCGTCCGGGCCGGCCAGGTAGGAAGAATCTGCTGATCGAAGGAATCCGAAACCGTCCTGCAGGATTTCAAGTACCCCATCTCCATAGATGTCCTCGCCGTTCTTGGCGTGTTTCTTGAGAATGGAGAAAATGATGTCCTGCTTTCGGGTTCGGGAAAGATTATCCAGGCCCATTTCGCGAGCGCGTTCCAGCAGATCGGCGATAGGCTGTTGTTTCAGATCAGTGAGATTCATAGTTGTCTTTGTATTTTTCAGGTAAGGGGAAATTGTACGTTGGCCCCGGTGACCTGTTCAGGCAGGCCTTCTGCATATAGCAGGTCGCTTCGGGTTACAGGATTCGGCTGATTGCGCAGGAAGACCGGATGCGGACATTCCTATGGCCGTGATCAAACGGGTTTGCTCTGTAAACGGTCAGTTTTGGTTAATACGGTTAGCGACGGGGCAAGATCTAATCGATGCGATGTGCGAACGCAGAACACTATAAAACGAGTTTTGCGCGTCTGTCCAGAAAAAAATGTCTGTTTTTGTAACATTGTTCATCGGGGCGCCCGCCCTGACCCCGGCCATCTTATGGCCGGCAGGCTGGACAGGCTTTCTGATCGGCAAGATCGCGGATCAGATGACGCCATCAATGAAAGCGGCCAGCTGTGACTTGGACAATGCGCCTACCTTGGTGCCTTCTGCCTGACCGTTCTTGAAAATGATCAGGGTGGGAATACCGCGTACACCGTATTTGGGTGCGGTTTCCGGATTGGCATCAATATTGAGTTTGCAGATCTTGAGCTTGCCGGCGTATTCGTCAGCCAGCTCTTCGAGAACGGGAGCGATCATCTTGCAGGGGCCGCACCATTCAGCCCAGAAGTCGACCAGTACGGGGCCATCGGCTTGCAATACGTCTTTCTCAAAGCTTGAATCAGATATCTGAACGATATTGTCGCTCATGGTTCGTTTCCTTTCGTTGTCAGTCAGGGTAAGCACCAGGCTGGAATGCCTTGGTGACTTAATGACAGGAATAACTGACGCATGTTACGTCTGGAATATTGTTCCGGATTGGCGCCATTGACCCGGCAGTCCGCAACCTGTCCCTATCATAAAGGCAAAAACTCAGGATTCAAGGGCGGAATCCTGATCAAAGTTACCTTTGGGATTCGTTCGCGACGATTAGAGGCCGCCACGCAGCAGTCGCGCGGCTTTTTTCGCGAAATAGGTCAGCACCCCGTCTGCGCCGGCCCGCTTGATGGCGGTCAGGGATTCCAGGGCAACCGCTTTTTCGTCCAGCCAGCCGTTTTGCGCGGCCGCCATATGCATGGCGTATTCACCGCTGACCTGATAGACAAAAGTCGGAACCCCGAATTCGTCCTTCACGCGTCGCACGATATCGAGATAGGGCATGCCGGGTTTGATCATCACCATATCGGCCCCTTCGGCCAGATCCAGTGCCACTTCGTGCAGGGCCTCATCGCTGTTGGCCACGTCCATCTGGTAGTTGTGCTTGTTGCCCTTGCCCAGGTTGCCGCTGGAGCCGACGGCATCGCGGAAAGGGCCATAATAACTGGATGCATACTTGGCAGAGTAGGCCAGGATCCGGGTCAGGTTGTG
>PWQG01000267.1 GCA_003556835.1 Gammaproteobacteria bacterium | reverse complement strand
GGTACGGCAGCCTGTCATAGACACTGGGCCGGCCTTCGGGGTCCTTGCGCGAACAGATTTCGTCCTCGGGCTTGTTGTACAGCAACACGCGTGGTGCCTGGGCGTTGCGCCCGCCATGCGCGACCTTCTTGCCATCCACCATCAAGGCATCGTCACCCGTGACCCGGTCACCCAGGCTGGCCGCCTTGCCATTGACCAGGACCCGGCCCTGACGGATCCAGTCTTCCATTTCACGGCGTGAACCGAAGCCGGCACGGGCCAGCACTTTCTGCAACTTCTCATCAGCCGGCATGGTTCGTATCCTCGTCATCATCCTGTTCCTGCCCTTCGTTCTGTTCGCGCCCTTCGTTCAATATTTCGTCCAGGGGGCGTTTGGCCAGGGCCATGGCCTCTTCCTCATCCGGCAACTCATCTTCACTGTAGGCAGGCAGCTCCCGGTCTTCGGAATCTTCTTCCCGTGCCTCGCCGGTATCCGGCCCTTCCTCGTCGGGCAGATCCAGCACGCGACTGTCGCCCGGATCCTCGTCCAGTGCCAGCTCACGATTGAGCTGGTCCAGATCGCGGATTTCCGACAGAGGTGGCAGATCCTGCAGACTCTTGAGATTGAAGTAATCAAGAAACTGGCGGGTGGTGGCGAACATGGCCGGACGGCCGGGCACATCCCGATGCCCCACGATACGGATCCATTCCCGGTCCATCAGGGTACGGATGATGGTGGAGCTCACACCCACACCACGAATCTCCTCGATGTCGCCCCGGGTGATGGGCTGGCGGTAGGCCACCAATGCCAGGGTTTCCAGCATCGCGCGCGTATAACGCTGTGGTTTTTCGTCCCAGAGGCGCGATACCCGGGACGCCAGGGATTGGCGCACCTGGAAGCGGAAACCCGAAGCGACCTCTTTGAGTTCAAATCCGCGATCGGCACAATCCGTAGCAATCGCTTCCAGTGCTGCGCGGAGAGAGTCATTGTCGGGGCGCTCTTCTTCGTCGAAGATTCCAGCCATGACCTTGAGCGACAGTGGCTTGCCGGCAGCCAGCAACAGGGCTTCCAGAATCGGTTTCAACCATTCCACGGAAACACGCTGACCACCGCTCTCCATACCATCCTGTTCCGGCTCGGGGCTCACCCCCGCAGCGTCCGCGGCAGCAACCCGCTCCTGTTGATCTTGCTCTTCACTCATTCGCTTCTTGCCTTCAGATGTATGGGTCCGAACGCCTCGGTCTGCACCACCTCGACCAGGGAGTCCTTGATCAGTTCCATGACCGCCAGGAAGGTAACGACCACACCCAGGCGGCCTTCTTCACGCATCAGCAGGGAGACCAGTGACACGAACCGCTCCGTATTTAGGCGGACCAGAATTTCCGACATCTTCTCCCGGGTCGACAGGGTTTCGCGCTGCACATGATGGTGTTCGAACATGTCGGCACGCCGCAAGGCGCCGGCCAGGGCCATGAGAATTTCCTGCAACTCGACTTCGGGCTCCACCACACGCTGCTCGATCTGATTGTCCTGGGCCGCCGCCGGAAAAATGTCCCGTTCCAGACGCGGCAGTGAATCCACATCCTCGGCCGCCTTCTTGTAGCGTTCGTATTCCTGCAGGCGCCGGATCAGCTGCGCCCTGGGATCTTCCTCATCCTCCTCGTCATGCCGTGTGCGGGGCAACAGCATGCGCGACTTGATCTCGGCCAGCATGGCGGCCATGACCAGGTATTCAGCCGCCAACTCAAACTGGTGGGCTTCCATCAGCTCCACGTAAGCCATGTACTGATCGGTGATCAGGGCGACATTGATTTCGAGGATGTCAATGTTCTGTCGTTTGATCAGGTACAGCAGTAGATCCAGCGGCCCTTCAAAAGCCTCCAGAAAGACCTCCAGGGCGTCGGGCGGAATATAGAGATCCTGCGGCAGTTCGGTGACGGCACGGCCAGCGACAAAGGCAAAGGGCATTTCCTGTTGCGTCGTTTCGCTGTTCTGCTGCTCCGCACCTTCGACTGCCGGTGTCTCATTCATACGGCGTTACCTGCTGTAGTTCAGCCCCATGGCCTGACGCACATCAATGAGTGTCTCCCGGGCGGACTCGCGCGCCGTTTCACAGCCATCGGCAATGATCGAGCGCACCACATCCGGGTCTTTCTCATATTGCCGCGCCTCGGCCTGAATGGGCTCCAGCTCGGCAATCACCGCGTCAATCACCGGCCGTTTGCATTCCAGACAGCCGATGCCCGCATTACGGCAACCCTGTTGCACCCAGTCCTGCGTGTCCTCATCGGAGTAGACCTCATGCAGCGGCCAGACCGGGCAATTGTCCGGGTTGCCGGGATCCTTCAGGCGCACCCGCGCCGGATCGGTGGGCATGGTGCGGATCTTCTTCTCGATCTGGTCAATTGGCTCGCGCAGGGCGATCGTGTTGTTATAGGACTTGGACATCTTCTGCCCGTCGAGACCGGGCATTTTTGCCGCCGGTGTCAACATGGCCTGGGGTTCGTGCAGCACCAGCTTGCCGATGCCTTCGAGGTAACCGTGCAGGCGTTCGCGATCCCCAAGGGAAAT
>PWQG01000383.1 GCA_003556835.1 Gammaproteobacteria bacterium | reverse complement strand
GCGGGATCGCTCGACGGCCAACTCATTGTCGTTAGAGCAAAGGCAAGGCCGCATCCCGTGGCTGAAGTGGAAGTCGTTCTCGCTGACGGCAAAGTAGTCAAAGCTGTGTGGGCATGGATGCCGAAGGATACAACGGCTAATCTTGGCACAGCTCAGAACGCCATGTAGAGAACGATGAATTGGGTCTCTTGACCATCGTTTTTGAGCCAGCATCGCCTTTTTCCTCGCCAATCCGGCCTTCGCTACATGGCGTTCGGAACTGTCCATATTTTTCAAGGCGATGTGACCTTCCGGGGCTTCCAGGGCTTCCGGGGCTTCCGGGGGGGCGGATTTCGGAGCATCGTCCCGATTGCCCTTCCGCATTATCGGCCGCCGGAACATTTTGAAAACGCGCACAGACGCCGCGACACCCCGCCGCAACTCCGCGCTCACAGCGCAAAAACCCCGGCTGCGCTGCGCACACTCCAGCCCATCGAGCAGAAAACCCCGCCCAGCATGCACGTCCTCCCGCCCACAGCGCAATAATTACAGGATGCGCCGCGCAGACTCCAGTCTACGCGGCGCATCATCCAGTCCACCCGCGAGATTGGGCCTCCCGGCGGGATGCAGATGACTCACGAAACGGCCCTCGTGTCTCCCAAATCGTTCCTTCTGTCTCACCGCCGGTTGCTTTTCGCTCCCGATCTGTCGATCCGGTCTCCCCGAACGGCGGGCGTGTCATGCGGCCTGATGCGCGAGGCAAACGGCGTGTTCGTTGGTTCTCTTGTTCACGCCGTTTGACAAGTTGGTCAGCTGGTCTGTCATCATGCACGGGTCTGATGTGATGTTGTGCGCGTGAAAATTCATGTTGGGCGCGCCGGGTGAACTGAAAGCGCGGCCATCGGGCATGAAGTTCGCGCCGTTGGGCATGATGGTTGATTCGTGATGCTTCAGGTTCGCATCCGGTGGCCGCCCAAATGCGTACCTGTCCCGGTCTTTCTAGGACACTAGTATGTATCATCCCGCATAAAAATGAAATGTCAACGCATGCACATTAAATACTGCATGACACCAGATCGCAGGCCACACTGAATTCGCATACCACGCGATAGTTCCAAACCATATGCCTCCAATCGCTGCAACAAAGATCGTGCTTAGGTCAGGAGCGTGTGCAACAGAAAAACCAGTCGCTGTAATAAATATTGCGACTGATGGAGGCAATACAGGCAGGAGGCTCCGTTGGACATACCCGCGATATACAAGTTCTTCTACAGCAGCCCCAGATACCGAGATGCCAATCAGCGCAATGTACCACATTGCAGACCACTCCTGCCGAGCCTCCAAAAAGACATTCAGGTGTCGTGGTGACCCACTGCTAACGAACGGCAATAACCATGCTGCTATGTGATATACACAAATAGTCCCTAGTAGGACCGCGAACCATTCTACTAATGATAGCTTTGGGCGCACTATCCCAAACCGTCGAAATATTGGACCGCCAGACATGCGACTGCCAATATCGCGAGAGTCATGATGACAATCTGTGCGCCAGCACTGTAGCATATACCACCAAGTCGACTTGAAAGAAAGTCATCGTATAACCAGTCCGCGAACCCCCTAGCCGGGACCATCAGTGCTAGAAGGATTACGATGATCAGCACGTAATATCCTGCGGGCAAGATGGCTATCATCACTATAAGTGCCAGCCATGCCGAACCACGCTCGCTCATTTTCCGTGTGCACTCGGTCATGGCATCGTCTTCATAATCTGGGGCTTCGGGAATCCGTGCGGGTCGTATTCACCGATCTGCATGATTGCTCGCCATCCAAGAGCGGGCCAATCCGTCCTTGGGCGAGGGCGACGCGGCTTTCCGGGCTGACGGCTGAGCGGAAACCGCGTCCGTGGCGAGGCTTCCGGGCCGCTCAGCCGGAAGGGGCCCCAGAAAGCCGCCTGTCGCCCGGCGGATCTCGCCATGAGCGATCGGATTCTGCTTGGTGTTACCCACACGATTTCCTGAAGACGCCATAATCATACAGGAGCAAACGGGACACACCCGCCCCCGCCTCCGGGACGTCCACCACCGGGTAGTCGTCCAGGCATTCGTCGGTCGGGCAAAGAATCAGGCGCGGAAGGTGGAGGACCATATCGATTTGGGCGAGGACGACCCCGATTTGGGCTTGGACTACTTGGATTCTCAAAGAGATCGCGAGTGGTGTCCTCGAACTGGCGTGGAATTTTCGGAGGTTCTGTCAATAACGGTGTAACGATCTGCTGAGTAGGGGTAAGACTTGGAAAGTCGTACAATTGTCCGGGGATGGTATCGCTTGGGTCAATCGGCCATGGGCCAACATCGCCGGGATCTGCCCACCCAGGTCCCAATGGAAAATGGTATCTGTATCGACGATGAATCATCGTTGCCCATCCCGCGGCAAGACCGTACAAATCGGTCAAACTCTGGGGCCTCCCCCTTACATACTCATACAAGCTCATCCCATCGACATAGCCGAGGGGATCGCGGCTGAGCCAGCGGCCGAGGTCGGGCGCGTAGTGCCGATGCCGCACGGTGTACAG
>PWQG01000094.1 GCA_003556835.1 Gammaproteobacteria bacterium | reverse complement strand
ATTGCGTTGCCGACCAGGAAACGAGCTTCCGGGTAATAGGGCGAAACCAGCACCAGGTCGCGCGAGCGCAGCCCCCGCCGGTAGCGCTGACTGGTGACGGCCCGCATCAGGCTGTCGGCCAGCACACCGATGACCGTACCTTCATTTTCGAGTGCCGCCAGCATGGCCGTCTCATCCACGCCGCGCGCGCCGCCCGACACAATCGAGTAACCCTCGGCTGCGGCCTTGGCGCCGATCTGGCGGCAGAAGGCAAGGTCAGCTTCACCGGCCTTGCGGGAACCCACCACGGCCAGGCCGCCGTTCTGCAGCAAGGCGCGATTGCCGCAGCCGAAAAACACCGGCGGGGCGGATTTACCGAGACGTTTCTTCAGAAGCGTCGGGTACTGTTGGTCGGCCCGCGTCAAAATCCAGATACCGGCCCGCTCCCACTTTTCCAGCGCCAGGGCCAGGGCATTACCGCGTTGAAGCAACTTGTCCAGTCGCTCGCGAGGAATCTTCGGGTGGCGCCATTCGGCCAGCAGGTTTGCCGACTGCCCGTTGACCAGCTCTCCGGGTCGACACCCCCTTTGCTTCAACCATTCGGCGAAATCACCCCACTCAGTCGGCCCCAAAGGCTTGGCGTCCTTGGTGTCTTGCGCACCAAAACGGGCAGTGAGCAGGAGAACGGCTTGTGAGTCTTGGTCCAGCTGCATGATCGATTCAGTTTCCGATGCCCGCCGACGCCATCGCCAGCGGAAATACCGGCCCGCTTTCCCGCTCTCTCAGACGGCCGCCAGTCACTGATTCAATGCCCCGGAATCGGAAGATGTGAACCGCAATAGCCGATGACGATTCGGCCACTATCCGAATCCCAGTGGAAATGAACGCGGATGGTCTTCGTCACATCGTCTGCCACGCCGATTTTCAGGTGTCGCGGCATGGGAACCGGTGAGCCCTTGTAGTCGAATGTTCTTGCGCGCATCAGGTCTCTGGAGTTGAGGATTGGCTCTGACTCGGTAGCAGCGAACTCTGATGGCGTGAATACCTGCCGCGCCGCATTGTCACCCTCTGACTGCAAACGATCGCGATATTCCGTGACAAGCCTTAGAAGAAGGCTGAAAAGGCGCTGTTTGTGCTGAAAGGCTTCGGACTTTTCGGCACTTTCAAAAGCGCTGGGCAATACGATCACTCGATCCTGGAAGGCCACCTGGATCAATTGCAGAGCAGCTCTTGGCGACGGTTCCTGCCGCTCTGAAAGCAGCTCGATAGCCAGCTTCAACGTTTGCGGATCACTTTGATCCACACCTTGATCACTTGGCATACTGCCAGGGCGGTAGCGCTCTTTCCGAACCTGATCCTGCAGATCGGTGATTTCATCTTCTTTTTCCAGAACGGTCAGCTGGGCCTGTTCTCGTTCGCCACGAAGTCTTTCGATAGCCGCCTTGGCTTCGATCAGCTCATTCAACAATTCCTCATCGCGTTCGGATCCTTCGACCCTGGAAGCCTCCAGTTCCCTGATCCTGGAATCTAGGCGAGCCCGCATGGCCAGCCGGGCGATCTCTTCAGGGCTTATATGATCTCGAAGACGGGGTATGTTGGTATTGTGTGTGACGAAACGCAGGATATGGGCAATACGCGCATCTTGAGTATCACCCTGATCTTGCAACTCGAAAGAGCGAATGACGTTGCCGACGACCTTTCCCGATGGCAAGCGGGTTCGAATGACATTGACAGCACCGTCCCAAGCAGACCACCAGCGACCAAGAATCTGCTCCATTTCATAGCTATTGAAATCCGGATGGATCTCGACCACCTGGGCCAGACCAAACAACTGCTCCTGTAGGTGCCTGCGATTCAACAGGTACTGACCTTCCCGGGTTGGGCTGACCAGTACTAGCGGAGACCTTCTTCCCGGGTCCTCAATCACTCCGGCCAGAGCGCGGAACTCATCAGTGCTTCTCCCGGCACGCTTGATCCCGACTCCGGGTGTAGAAGGATCGATCTCTGCATCACTGGCGTCGTCGACATTGTCGAGAATGAAACCGATCAGTCGCGGTCGTGATGCACGAACGGAGGCGTCGACCAGCGTGCTCAATTCCTCGGTCTGTACCGTGACTGAGAAATCGGTTCGAGCCTCCCCCTGAATGACCAGCCCGATTTCAACAACCCACTGCCGCCCGGAAGTTCCATCATCCGGGTGCTTGAGTCGCCAAGCGAGACTACGGCCATCATCTTCGTAAAATGCGTAAGTTCGCAAGTGAGAGCGGCTATTTCCCCGCTGGCCCTGAATCACGCCCGGCTTCTGAACTTCAGCGATGCTGGGTGAATGATCAAGTTGCTGACAAAGCCAACCATGTATGGCGCGCAGGCAAGCCTGCGAGGAGTCAGTTCCAAGAATCGAGAAAGCGTTGGTGTAGACCAGCATCAGTTTCTTCCCTCCTTTTCGAAGTGGCGCCAGGCGATTCGGTAGTCTTCTTCGCGGTCGGGGCGGAAGAAGGGGGGTTGGTATTCGATGGTTTGGCGCCAGGGGCCGGTGGGGTGGGTGTGGTTCCAGAAGGTTTTGGTGACTTTGCCTTCT
>PWQG01000346.1 GCA_003556835.1 Gammaproteobacteria bacterium | reverse complement strand
GCTTCCTCGTAGGTCTTGGCCGGAGGCACAATCACCTTGTCGCCCGGCTGCCAGCCTTCCGGTGTGGCAACGCCGTATTGGTCGCTGGTCTGCAGGGCCTTGAGCAGTCGCAGAAACTCGGGGATCGAGCGGCCGTTGCTCATCGGGTAGTACACCATGGCGCGCAGCACACCTTCCGGATCGATGAGGAAAGTGGCGCGTACCGCGGAGGTATCGGATGCCCCTTCGTGGATCATGCCGTAGGCTTTGGCCACATCCATTTTCAGGTCGTCAATGATCGGGAAGGGGATTCTGACCCCGAACTTCTCCTCGATGTTGCGCATCCAGGCAATATGCGAATGGGTGCTGTCGATGGACAGGCCCAGCAGTTCAGCATCCAGTTCGGCGAACTGCGGTGCGGCTTCGGCGAAGGCCATAAACTCCGTGGTGCAGACCGGCGTGAAATCGGCCGGATGCGAAAACAGTACCAGCCACTTGCCGCGGTAATCGCTCAGTGCGCGTGGTCCGTGGGTGGTTTGCTCTGAGAACTCCGGCGCGGGTTCGTTCAGTCGTGGCAGTGCATGGGTAGTCATTACGGTTACTCCTTTGTCGGGAAATGTGATCTCACTCCGGGTGTTGCAGGAGCCGTGCCAGAAATGAGAATCATTCCTGAAAAGTTTATAACTATCTGATATAACGAAGTATTGTGTTTTAATTTCTTTTTTGTGCTGTCATGTTGCTACCCTTTCCGGTCGTTTTATGACAAAATTGGCACTGGTCCCTGTCAAAAATGGCAGATGTATTGGCAAGCGGAGTCGAACAAAGATGAACTTGATCGCAAGTGATGCGCGCAATGATCTGGTGGCCATCCTGGATGGTTTCGATGTGCCGGCCATTCTGGTCAGTGCCGACTATGAAATTCTGGCGACCAACCGGCATTACCGAGAGAGTTTTGGTGCCATTGACGATCAGGAAACGCCACGCTGTTATCGCGTCTCGCATGGTTATGATGTGCCCTGTGATCAGGCTGGGGAGAGCTGCCCGCTGGAGGCGGCATTGCGCTCCGGTAACAAGGAGCGGGTGTTGCATATTCATCAGACGCCGCGGGGGCGCGAGCATGTGGATGTGGAAATGCTGCCCATCAAGGCCGAGGACGGTCAGCTGAAGTACTTCGTGGAACTGTTGAAGCCGGTGCCGGTTGCCAGCGCAGAATCCGGCAATGCCGATATGGTTGGCAAGAGTGTGGCCTTCAATACCATGCTCGAGCATATCACCCGGGTGGGCCCCACGGATGCTTCCGTGCTGCTGCTCGGTGAATCCGGCAGCGGCAAGGAGCTGGCGGCACTGGCCATCCATCGTGCCAGTGCCCGTGCCGATCACGCCATGGTCACCCTGGAGTGTTCCGGCCTGACTGAAACCCTGTTCGAGGGCGAACTGTTCGGGCATGTGAAAGGGGCGTTCACGGGTGCGACCTTCGATTCACCCGGACTGGTCGAGGCGGCTGATGGCGGCACGCTGTTTCTCGACGAAATCGGGGACGTGCCACTGGACATGCAGGTCAAGCTGTTGCGGCTGATTGAAACCGGGAGTTATCGACCGGTGGGCAGTCGGCAACTCAAGCGGGCGGATTTCCGTCTGATCTGTGCGACACACAAGGATATACGGAAGATGGTGCGGGACGGCCGGTTTCGAGAAGACCTGTACTATCGTATCAATGTATTCCCCATCCGCATGCCATCGCTGCGTGACCGCCTGAGTGATATCCCCTTGCTGGCCCGCTCGATGTTGCAAAAGATGGATCAATCCGGTCGTTTCCGCCTTCTGAACTCTGCGGTCAAAGCGCTTCAGCAACACCACTATACCGGCAACATCCGTGAGCTGCGCAATATACTGGCGAGGGCGATGGTGTTGAGCAATACCGATCGTATTGATGATGCAGTCATTCGTGAGTGTCTGGAGATTGATGCCGGGGAGCAGACCAGTATGCAGGAGACCCTTACCGACCTGAAAACGAATGAAAAGCAGTATTTACAGCAGGTCCTGCAGGCCTTTGACGGCGACAAGGAGGAAGCGGCCCGGATTGCGGGCATCAGTGTCCGGTCATTGTATCGAAAATTGCAGCAATAAGGGAAAAGGGAAAGGGAAAAGGACAGGAAAAGGGGACAGATTTATTTTTCCCCGCGCGAAGCGCTGGGAAAAATAAATCTGTCCCCTTTTCCTGTCCTTTTCCCTTATTTAAACAATCGTGGCTGGCCTGCGCCCCGCCACAAAGGCGGCGATATTGTCCATTACGAGCTGCCCCATGGCCTGTCTGGTCTCCAACGTGGCACTGCCGATGTGCGGGAACAAGACCACATTGGGGAGGTCTACAAGCTCCTGTGGCACCCGTGGTTCATGTCGGTAGACATCCAGTCCGGCGCCGGCAATCCAGCCCTCATGCAGGGCTTTAATCAGGGCCGCTTCGTCCACTGTTGTGCCTCGACCGACATTGATGAAAATGCCTTCCGGGCCAAGCGCCCGCAATATCCGCTCATCCACCAGGCTGTCAGTGGCTTCGCCACCCGGCAGCATGGACAGCAACACATCAGAGGCTTCGGCCAGGCTTTCCAGGTTGTCATGATAGCGATAAGGCAATTCCGGTCGCTGGCGCCGGTTGTGATATATGATCTCCATTTTGCAGGGAAGCGCTCGCAAGGCAATTTCCTCGCCAATGGCGCCCAATCCCGCAATACCCAGGGTCCGGCCCGCCAGGCTGTGGGAAAACGGGAAGGGGGCCTGTAGCCAGCTCCCGTTGCGAACGTGGCGGTCGGCCAGAATCAGATTGCGGTGAGTAGCCAATACCAGTGCCAGGGCCAGGTCTGCCACGGCATCATTGAGCACATCCGGTGTGTTCGTGACGGTGATGCCCCTTTTTTCTGTGATCGTAAAGTCGATGCCATCGGTACCAACACCAAAGCAGCTGATCAGTTCCAGATGTGGCAGCTCGTAGACCAGCGGATCGCATTGCCAGGCAGCGGTGGCTGCCATACGGCAGTGCGGAGCGATATCACGGATCAGGCGTTGACGTTCTGCGTTGTTACCAGCTTCCCATAATTTCCGCGTATCGTACTGCTTGTCTAGTTGTTCGATGGTATCGGGGTGAAAACGGTTCACCAGCAGCAGGCATTCCCGGTCAGACATCTGGGTACTCCCTTCTCATGTAGTCACGAGTCATTACCCCACAGTGTATTGGCTTCTGTCCGTCGTATACAGCTTTCCTTGTACAGCAATGGCCTTGCAGATGCTCGCAATCATGTGTTTGGATGCCCGATACTGTCGCTGTCGTACGAGTTCACGAATCGTCGTTGCACCGGACAAGCTAGCAGCGGTTCATTTCTCAATCGAATAAGGATCGTTCTCATGAAAAAATCTCCATTGCTGCTCACGGCAATTCTCGTTGCCTCAGCCACTCATGTGTCGGCACAGGAAAGCAATTTCAGTTACAGCTATCTGGAAATCTCTGCGGATGCGCTGGTATTCGATGATGATATCCATGTGGGTAATGTGCGATATAGTGGCGTTGCCGGTGCCTCAGTGAGTGGTAGCCTGCAGTTCTCTGACAATGTGTTTGTGAGGCTGGGTGGCTCGTACCTCTCCAACGATGGTCATGGCACGGAACTCAGCAATTCGGTTGGAGGCCTTGGTCTGGGGGCGGCATTCGCCAATGGCGATGCGACGGATCTGATTGTGCAGGCGGGTATGGTCACGAGCGAAGCCGAGGTCTGTGTGCGATCCGGTTTATGCTACAAGGAAGATGAAACCGGTCTGGCACTGGGCGCGGGTGTTCGCCATATGGCCACGGAGAATTTCGAGATCGGTGGGGGTATCAGTTATGCCGATCTTGGCGACTTTGGTGACGGGGTGGCGGTCAGTGTGCGTGGCGCCTGGTGGTTTAATGAATCCGCCTCGCTGTTCCTGGGCACCTCTCTGAATGATAACAGTGATGTCGGGGTGGAATTCGGTTTTCGCTATAGCTTTGTGCGTTGATAAAGTCAGGTTGTGGCGTATGATTTGGGCGCCCTCTCGCAAAAGGTAGGGCGACCATCTGGCAATGTCGACGCTCAATGAATGGACAGTTTCAGGTGTCACATCTCAACCAGCTCCACCCACCGGTTCTGCGTGCGCCCGGACTCGTCACGATTGCTTGCCACCGGTGCCATTGGCCCGGCGCCGCCATGCTCAGGCTGGGAGCTTCACCTTGTTCTTCCATGACATCCATGCGGATGGTCGGCATCTCGTTGTGGTTATTATGGATCAGGGCCGTCACATAGACTGCTTCCTCTCTTTGCACCGCGGCCAGAAATCGCTTGTCCCGGTCGCTGGAGCTGTTGGGCCGCCCCAAAGTGTTGCGGTCCATGCCGCGGGGACGATCACGGTCAAACACATCCTGTGCGTAGAAGCGTCGACCCTCCTCGCGTCCACTAGCGGCAAATTCGATTTCGAAGCAGGCCTGCTCCAGGCCTTGATCGACTTTCAGCCATCGGTCCGGGGCGGCAGTCGATCAATGATCCGGTAAATCACGCCGACATGCTCCAGGGCGTCGCGTACCGTCTGCTCAAGCTGCGGGTCTTCGCGCAGGAAGTTGCGCACCTGCAGAAATTGTACCGGTTTCTCTACGCTCACCTTACCGACCTTGCTGCTCTTGGCCTGCACCAGGGTGAGATAGAGGCTGTCATGGATGAATCCGGCGGTGATCGCGGCCCGGTCATGCGTCAGGCCGCCTTCTTCCCGGCTGATGTTGAGCAGGGCTTCCTGCATCTCCGGGGTGAAGATTTCGCGCACGCGCTGTTCACCCTCGGGATCGGCCTCGTCGTGACACACCTCGAATCGCTCATCAAAGGTTTCATTGCCCAGTTTGACTTCCACCGTATTCTTGAGGCGGAAGGAGAACATGCTGCGTGGGCGCACCACGATGCGGGCCGGAACGTCCCGGCCGGTCTGAATACGCATCAGCAGACCATCGAACACCGTTTGGCCGTCTTTTCCGCCTGTGCTGAGCCTGGCAGCAACGACTTCAAAGTGTCGGTTGCGGTGCCTACCGCGAAGATGGTGATTAAGTTCGCGTTTGCTGTGATGTGCGACCAGTTCCAGTTTTTGCCAGGGCTCCACAAAGGCACGCTTGTCTTCGCTTACGGTCGGTGCGTATTTGAGCTTTTCGTGCATATCGCAGATGGCCGGCATCACCTGCTCCAGCACCCGGGTGGCCCACTGGCGGTGTCGCTGGAACAGCAGAAATGCGGTGACCATCGAGGAACCGATCAGCAGGACGACCGCCATAGCGATGCCATCCTCGCCAGCGGTTACGGCCAGGACGGCTGCCACCACCAGGATCACGGCGGCCAGGGTCATCAGTAGCTTGCGTGTCTTCTCCCGCAGCGTCTGATGTGCCTGTTTCAGCTCGCTGAGCTCACCGTCGAGTTGTTCGATGAGTTGATCTGCCTGGCTGCTTTCTGTGCGGTTCTCGCTCATGGGCTGCTCCTCTGTCTTATTGTCCCCTTATTTCTGATCCTCTTCGTCGAAATCATCCCAGCCCCGGAACGCCGGGTCCCGACTGGCCTGTTCCGGATTGGCAATATTTCGTGCCACCTGCTCCCGGTGCTGTCGTCGACGATGGCTGCGCAGATGCATCGCGACATCGATCACGATCTTCAGCGCCACCAGCAGGACCAGCGCATAGACTGGCTCGCCGAGTTGCATGATGACAAAACCGCCAGCCAGGATGGTAATGTGCATGATCACGATACGGCCATAAGGGTCGGACATCAGTTGTTGTTCACTGATGTGCTTGTACTCCTGCTGACCGATGAAGTTCTGGAAGAAAGATAGGCCGTGGCTGACCACCAGGCCAAGCAGGGGCCACAGCAGGGTACCCGAGCGGCTGCTTTCGCCATTGTCCGGCGCAAACATGGCGAGCAGGAAAATCAGGTGCACCAGGGTGAACATGCCGTAGTGGAAGCAGAAGAAGGGAATCAGGAAAAACATATTGCGCCGTTTCTCGCGCTTCAACAGTGTGACCATGCGGGCGACGTTGAACGCACCGATGATCAGATTTTCGGCCCAGAACAGCAGCAGTACGTCGAATACGGACCAGTCGAAGAACAATACACCGCCAATGGGCAGGAGGTTGACGGCAATGAGAGCCAGGACGGAGAGGGTCAGGGGTCGCCTGGAAGCGTTGTTGTTCAGAGTTTCCATGCCCCCGTAGTATACGTGGGCTGGGTTCGTGCTGCCAATAGCGGTGTTCAGCCGATAGTCGGTGTCAACAAGGGGCGTCCGGCCAGGCTGCGGGAAAAGGGGAAAGCCGCTTTGAGCCAGCTTCCACTCCGGACGTGTTGATCGGCCTGGATCAGGTTGCGGTGTGTGGCCAGAATCAAGGACAGTGCCAGGTCCGCCACGGCATCGTTGAGCACATCCGGAGTGTTGGTCACGGTGATGCTTCGCTGACTGGTGACATTGAAGTCGATGCCATCGAGGCGCTTGATGGTCTCCGGGTGAAAACGGTTGACCAGTAGCACAGTTTCCCGATCTGCCATGTCGACACCCCGCTCAGTCATCGTGGATCTCCAGGAGTTTTTCCATCCGTTGATGCAGGATGGTCACTTCCTCAAAAGGCGAGCCGGTTTCCCGGTAGCCCAGTTTATTGTAGAACACCACGGCTGGCAGCCGGGCATTGAGCGCAGCATGACAAAAACCGCGGCCGATCAGTTCATTCTCTGTTTCCTGCAATAGCCGGCGTCCCAGTCCCTGACCCTCGTGGCCAGGTGCCACAAGCATTTGCCGGATTTTCACGCGCTGGCGATCCAGGCGATCCACCGTGACCGAAGCAAGCAGCTCATCGGTTGTGGAAAACAGACCGAAGTGAAGTTGCTCCTCATCCTGTTCGCGATCCGCGTCGTCCAGACGGAGTCCAAGTGGGCGACGCAACACCTCGTCTCGAAGTCGGAAGGCTGCTTCATACTCCGGGCTGCCATAATGAATCTGTCGGAACATCAGTATGTCGGCCTTGTCTGATAGTCAATCCCTCAATACTAAAGCAGCGGAGCCGGCGTATAAAGGCCGGTCTATAGATGGTTGGACCGTTGCATTGATTTTCAATAATGCGACCTGCTTCGAAGTGCCGGAACAATTTGTTGACGAGAGCGAATGCCCGTTGCTAGGCTTGCCCCGGCCATGGAATAAGGCCAATAAATGGATGAATTTTCGACAATTTCAGGAGTAGAAGTATGAAGAAAGCAGTCATTGGTGCGCTCGGAGCGAGTGCCCTGTTGTTGAGTGCTACGACCAGCGCGCAGGAATTTGAATTGGAGCAGGTGGAGGCCAGTGTTGGCTACATGCATCTGTCAAATGGTATCAGCCTTGGAGCCCTGTACGGCACGGTTGGATATCGTTTCGAGATCCAGCAGGATCTCTACGTCATACCTGAAGTGCGCATCGGTCTGGGTATCAATGACGACACCTATCGATTCGCCGGCTCCCAGACCAGCATCGAACTCGATAGCGTGTTCGGTTTCAATGGTCGCATTCAGTACGATGTGAACCCTGAGCTCTACATCTACGGCACACCGTCTTTCACCCGCCTTAAGACCAGCGTTTCCAGTTCGGCTCAGGGCTTTGGGGGTGGTTCCTACTCCTATAGTGACTGGGAATTCGGCATTGGTGCCGGCGCTGGCTACCGGTTCAGCGATCAGCTGAGCGGTGAAGTCCAGTACGAGAGCATCGACAGTCTCGATGTCTTCAGCTTCGGCTTGCGCTACAACTTCTGATTGATATTTCCGTTCTGAAAAAAACGGCCGATCCGTCATTCGACGGTCGGCCGTTTTTTCGATGGACGCCACTTTCAGCGGCGCTGCGCCACAATCTGTCCGCGTGTATTGCGCTGCAACGGGCAGTTCATGACCGTGCCTTCTCTGGATTCCACAGGGCGAGCTCCGGACCCCGCATCACAACGCTCCAATACACCCTCGTAGAGTTGGGGACTGGCCTTGTCGATCTCGCGTACCACCGAACCGGCGGGACAGCTGCGGCCCCAGCAGTACAGGCTTCCGTCGGGACCACTGGCCATTCTGGATGAGGCGGCTGCGGCGCGTTCACCCGCGCGCGAGCTTGCGGCTGCTGCGGGACGTTCACCGGGGCGGGAACCGGCGCTGGCTGCGGGTCGGCGCGCGGTTGCCTCTGCGGCGGTGGCATTGCCGACGGTTCCACCGCCACCGGGATTGGCAACACCGCCGTGATCCTCGCACAGCGCGGGTACCACAGTAGTCAATCCGTCTTCACTGCCCTGATAGGAGAAGATGTGACCGTCTTCGCAAATGATGGCGTACAGATTGTCTTCCAGATGGTACACATCAGCCGCCTGGGCGAAACCGGCGACACCGAAAAACAACAGGAAGCTCCCGGAGAGAATGCCTGGCCTGAATAGTTTATGATTTTTCATTGTTCCTTTCCTTTTTTCTCGTTGGTTCTGGTACAGACAAGTAATAACCTATTCTTGTAAATTTCTCAGTGCAACACAAGAGGCTGATTGAATCTGTTCAGTTTTCAGCAAGCGTCGGGCTGTTGGCAGGAATGGAATGAACAATGGAAAAGTCGTATTTGCGGAGCAATTGCGGTGTTTCAGTTCCGGTTCTCGGCCCGCCACTCAGAAGGGGTCAGGCCGTAGCGTTGGCGGAAGCGCCGGTTGAAATAGGACAGGTCACCAAAGCCGGCGTCCAGGGCTAAGCTTGTAATCGGGATGTGTTGGCATAAAGGGCTGCTCAGTTTCTGCTGGGTCAATGCCAGTCGTTGTTCCAGCAGGTAGGAAGTGAATGTGGTCTGGATGGAGGCAAACAGGTGTTGTACTGATCGGGTGCTGATGCCCAGGCGGCCAGCCAGCTCGCCCTGCGAGAACGAAGGATCATGCAGGCGCTGGCTGATGATAGATCGGGCCGCTCGCAGTCTGGCGCGTTGCACGGCGCCGCAGTGTTGCAGTTGCTCGTCCTGATTGCCGCGAATCACCAATGCCATCAGCTCCTGCAATTGTCGCACAGCCAGGCTGGCCAGTTCCGGCGACAGGCAGTGCTCGTCCTGCCGCATCAACTCCCCGGCGTAGCGCAGCAACATCCGCAGTTCCGCGGACGGTGGCAGCTTGCTCAGTGCAGGCAACTCAGTTGAGCCGAGCAGGGGGGCGAGGCTGCGGTACTCAAAATCCATGCAGATGAACCGTGAATCGGGGACATCGAACTCTGCGGCCGTATTCATGAAGACAAGGAAAGTGTCTGCTGGAGCCAGTTCGAGAACCGTGTTTCCCTGCCGCACCTGCACCGCGCCATCAAAATAGCTGACCAGCGCCAGTCGGTTCCCGGCCCGGGCGGCCAGGCTCCGGTCGCGCAGCAGGCGTGCCGCGCTCATCCGGCTGTACTGACAATACAGGTCAGGCAGGCTGCGAAGGTGAAAATCGAACCGTATCGCAGCCGGGTCGGGGGATACCATGTCCATGCGGTAGATGTTCTGCCACAACTCTTCGCGTACGACCGCTTCACGGTGAGCGGCAGGAATGCTGTCCGAGCGGAAGCGGGTGACAATTTCCGACGTGTACATGGCCGATTCCCCTTAGCGGGCTTTCCCTTGCGACTTTTCGCCTGTGTCCGTGTTGTGCTTCGCCTGCGTCCATGCAGAAGTGGACCATCGGGTAAATAATACGCCCGAGAAGTGACAACAACAAGATGAGGAGGATCTGACGATGGCCCAGACAGTACAGGATACCGTTACAGCAGCACAGCCCGGCATGGATCCGGCGCTCAACCCGGAGCGCATCCTGGAAACCGCTACCGCCTTCTGGGCATCCAAAACCCTCCTGGCGGCCGTCAGCCTGGACCTGTTCAGTGTGCTCTCGGACCGACGCATGCAAGCGGCGGAAATCGAGCGGGCCCTGCAACTGCACCCACGGGCCACCCGGGACTTTCTGGATGCGCTGGTGGCCCTACGGTTTTTGGACCGCGACGATGATGATGCGGACGCCCACTACTACAATACGCCGGAAACGGCCATGTTTCTCGATCGCGCGAGCCCGGCCTGGCTCGGTGGCCTGCCGGCGATGATGAACGAGCGCCTCTACGCTTATTGGGGCGATCTGGAAGAAGCCCTTCGCACGGGCAAACCACAGAATGAGATAAAGCACACCGGCAAGCCGCTGTTCGAAGCACTCTATGAGGATGAAGAGCGCTTGCGGATCTTCCTCGAGGCCATGTCGGGCATTCAAACCGGCAACTTCCATGTGCTGGCCTCGAAGTTCAGATCGGAAG
>PWQG01000288.1 GCA_003556835.1 Gammaproteobacteria bacterium | reverse complement strand
ATTTCTCCATTGCCGCTGAGGTCTCGTATTCGGATCGCAGGGGTCTGTTGGTGCACCGGGGAGGCGGCCGTTATACCAGTTATGAGGGGAGTCAGTGGTCACCCGAGTTCACCATGGACTATTTCATCAGTGCCCGGCAACAGGTCCGTCTGGGTATGCAGTGGACCGGTTTGAAAGCCTTCGAGAACCGCTTCTACCAGGTCAATCCGGACCGGATCGAGGAGCTGCATCGGGTGAGCAAGCCGGATGACATCAGTCACAACTTCAGCATCAGCCGGATGACCTTCCAGGCACGCTACCGTTGGGAAATTGCACCGCTGTCCGATCTTTTTGTGGTGTACACGCGCGGTAGCAACCTGCCACGTAACACCTACGATGACTATCCGGGCTTGCTGCAGCAGGCCTGGCAGGAACCGGTAGTGGATACCCTTGTCGTCAAGCTGCGTTACCGTTTTGGTTCATGAAGAACCGGACCGTGGCCGCGATGAAGCAGTGGCCACGGTCTGGATCGTTCATGCGGCGGGCAGTGCATCCACCGTTTCAATCATGCGTCGGCGCATGGCTTCGTCGGGCAGTCGTCCCAGCATGGCACCGATGTTGTCCTCCATGTTCGCCGGGCGGCTGGTCGAAGGGGTAGCCGCAGTGACTGCCGGGTGGCTGATGGCAAACTTGAGGAAGAATTGCGCCCAGGTATGGGCATCAAACTCCCGTGCATAATCGGGTACCGGCCGGTCACCGACACGTGCCCATAGCCGGGTTCGACCAAAGGGCGCATAGACCAGTACGCCGATTCCACGATCCATGGCCAGTGGCAGGATCCGTTCCTCCACGTCAAGATTGTCTACCGCGTAGTCGATTCCGATGAAATCCAGCGGGTAGTCCTGCATGACCTGGATCAGTTGCTCGTACTGGTCAGGAAAGGTGGTGGTGATGCCCGTATACCGGATCCTTCCGGCTTCTTTCAGTTCATTCAGGATACCCAGTTGCACATCCGGGGCACCCATATTGTGCACCTGGATCAGATCGATGGTCGGCTTGCCGATGTGGTCGAAGGAATTCTCCACCTGGGCCCAGGCGGCATCCACATCGGCGGTTGCCCCGCCGCGGCCGGCGACATTGAGTTTGGTGGCCCAGAACAGGTCTTCCTGTATCCCCAGCTCCTGGGCAATCCGGCCAGAGACTTCCTCGGAGGCACCATAACCGGGCGCGGTATCGAATATGCGTCCTCCGTGGCGATGTAGCGTGGACAGAACATTCCGCACTGCACTGATGTCTTCACTTCGTGCAACTGCCGCAAAGGTGGCAGAGCTGCCCAGTCCTATCGCGGGGACCAGTTCACCGGTCGACGGGATGGGCCGCGTGATCAGGCTGGCATCCTGGGCCAGGGCCAGAAAGGACGGGCTCAGGCTCAGGGCGGCACCGGCCGCGAGACTGCCGCCCAGGAAGCGGCGCCTTGTGACAGAAGATTGCATTGCATGGTTCTTCACGGATGTATTCCTCTAAGTAAGGACAGAGTAAAGGGGATCTTGATTCTATCTGTGACTGACGAAGGGCGGCAAGCGAAAAACGGTGTTTTCATCGAGCTCTACTGTTGATCCGGATGTTCTGTTCATACTGGAAGATTGTAGTCGCTGGCCAATGGGTTTGAGTCTGGGCATGTGCTAGGATGCTGAGAATTTCGAGGCAAGCCCCGGGATCAGAAATAGTGAAATTTCCAGATTTTTCATTTTCGCGGAAGAATATGCTATCGGCATCTGTGGCGACGGGAGCTTCCCCGATTGCGAGCAGCGCTGATTGGTGGCGTATGCTCGGTCTCTACGCCGTGCTTGCTTTGCTGGTGTATGTGTCCCTCTTTCCTCTGCTGTACTGGGTCAACTTTTCGGATGATGATGGTCACATCATGCGAGTGGCGGTCCAATACGGTTGGATCGAGCATTATTTTTCGCGGGATGCATACCGGGAACTTTCGGTAGCCAATTACACACCGATAAGTCTGACCATGTACCGTGCCCTGACCTTGCTGGGGGGCACCGAGCCAGCATTGTTTCTGGGATTCATGCTGTTGTTGATGACTGTCTACACGGCATTGGCAGCCAGCCTTGTGCGACTGGTCACGGCAAGCCATTCGGCAGCAATCATCACGATCGCACTGTTGTTGAGCAATCTGTCGATCGCCACGTTGCTGACCCGCTTTTACACCATGCATTATGTGATCGGCGGCGTATTCGCGCTCCTGGCACTGCTTGTTGTTTTTCGCCGTGGTGTTCTGCTGGCTTCTCCGGTGTCTGCTGGCCTCCTTGTGTTTCTTGCCATCCTGTCCAAGGAAGTCTACCTGGTGTTACCAGTGGTCATTGCAGTGTTTGCTCTGCGCGTGCGACATTACCGTCTGCTTATGTCGGTGGCGCTCGTGACACTGGTATATCTTGCACTGCGACAGTACATACTGGGTGTTTCAGTCAATCCGGCCACATCAGGAAGCTATTTTTCCGCATTCTGGAGTATCGGCATTACAGACTGGATGAGTTTCCTTGCCTGGTATGCCTCCCATCGATTCGTGTTGCT
>PWQG01000081.1 GCA_003556835.1 Gammaproteobacteria bacterium | reverse complement strand
GCATCAAGACGACCGTAGCCATGCTCCACCAGTGTTTTCTCCGCCAGGTCGAGCTGCTGCTCGCGCGCCCTGGTTTCAGCGACATGATGCGGACCGACACAGAGCAGCGCGTCAAAATGGTCGAAGGCAGCGGGCCGGTAGATCATGTGGCTGCTGACCATGGAGTGATGCAGGTAGACATAGTGCACTCCATGCGGAGAGCGTTTGAGCTGGTAGTTGTGCAGATCGGGCAGGGTCATCAGCAGCACCCGGGCCTGCAGGCCGGCAAAGAACAGGGTGCGGATGCTGTGTTCCCCGATGCAGAAGCTTTGCATGCCTTCGGGAGGCTGCTCCAATAGCGGATCACTCAGGTCGGATGTCACATATAAAACGGATTCACCGTGTTCATCACGCAGGGCACGAAACACCGGTTCGAAGTGCGTCCAGAAGCCGCGACCCTCAGAGTAGATCACGATGCGGCGCTCTTCCACCGGGATGCGGCTGAAGGCGCGGTAGTCCTGCCATTCGCGCCGGATCCTTTGCCACCAACCCGCCATGTGCTCAGCCCTCCAGGCGGATGAAGCGGTCGAGGCGGCCATCGGCCTGCATGGCGTGGAAGCGGTCCAGGTCCTCGACGGTGTCTACCTCGAGCCAGCCATTGTCCGTGAAGGCCGCGCGCGCCTCCCAGCCCCGGTCGATCAGGTGCTGGAGGAAGCTGGTCATGTACATATTGTCGCGGTCCTTGCCATCATAGGGGCCGGCCGGGTCGAGCTGGTGCCAGGCCTCACGTAAAGCCGCCACCTGGTCACCACGTACGCGGATCAGGCCCATATACTGGCCCTGGATGTCGTCGTAGCTCGACGGCTTGCGGCCGAGTTCCGTGATCCGATTGCCGTCGACCAGCTTCAGGGTTTCGGCGTCTGACAGAGGGTCGTCCATGCGCGCTTCCCAGAAGCGGCGCCACTGCCGATCAACGGCGATGCACAGCGGGGCGTCACAATCGAGCACGGCCTGAAGTACACGCGGCTCGTAAACAATATCGGCATAGGCAATGAGCAGGTCTCCCCCCTCCTGCATGAATGCTTCGGCGCAGAACAGGGTGGCGACCATATTGGTTTCGGCATAACGGGGATTCTCGACCAGGGCGATGTCCTGCAACTGCAAGCGGTCGGCGCGGTAGCCGCCCACCAGCAGGATGTTGTCGAGACCGGCGGCGCGCAGCACATCGAGCTGGCGGTGCAGCAGCGGGCGGCCCGCCAATTCGACCATACACTTGGGACGGTCATCGGTGTAGGGTCGGAGCCGGCTTCCCTGGCCAGCGGCGAGGATGATGGTGCGCATCAGTTCTCCCTGAAAAGTTGTTCCAGCAGTTGCAGATCGGCCTTGTGAAAAGGCTGCTCACGTTCCGGGTGCCACATGATGCCGATCCAGGGCAACTCACGATGGGAGAGCGCTTCAACGCTGTCATCAGCAGCACGGCTGCGGCTGCGCAGCAGCGGGGCCAGATCATCGGGCATCAGGCCGCGACCATGGTAACTGTTCACTTCCTCGAAGTTGGCGAAGATGGGGTCGCCCGGCGCGCAGATCAGCTCATGACGCACGGCCACATGGCCTTCCAGGCGACGCAGTGTGCCACCAAAATATTGATTGATCATCTGCATGCCCCGGCACACACCCAGCACGGGCAGGCGACGGGTCTCGGCCCATTCCAGCAGCAGGGTTTCAGTGTGGTCCCGTTCGGGCGCCGGATTGACCGGATCGGTCAGGCTGAGCAGATCATTACCGCCGCTGAGAATCAGGCCATCGATCTGCCAGGTTTCAGCCCAGGCCAGCGGATCGCGCAGGCCATTGGGCACCGCAATCACTTCCATGGACAGTGCCTCCAGCAGCAAGGCCCATCGCTGGTCCAGGCAATCGCGCCGCTCGCCGCGATCGGGCAGATCCGCCACCCGTTGTGTGATTGCTATGCGCATCATTGCACCCTATGAATCTGTCGCCGGTCCGCATCCAGCACCAGCATGCTGGCACCAGCCAGTTCGCGATAGGCTACCTCGCCAATGCCAATGGCGGCCGGCAGCCCGAATTCGGCCGCGCGGATGGCCATGTGTGAATTGGCGCCCCCATACAGGGTGATCAAACCGGCAATCCCCTGGCCGAACAACCAATCATAGCCCGGATCGGCCTGGGGCAGCAGGACAATACAACCGGTCACATCAACCTCCGGCCCGGATGCCTGCAGGTCGACACAAGACGCCGTCACCTGGCCGCGCCCGACAAAATTGGCTTCACTGGCCGGTAGCGAGAAAAGTGAGAAGTCACTGACCCGGCTGATCAATGGTGGCAATTCGATGCGCTCGGCGCAAGCCTGCCAGTCCGCTCCTTCCGCCGCCCGCTGCTTGAGCCAGGCCGCCACATCATCAGGGAACTGCGTGCCCCGCGCCAGACCGAAACAGTCACCCAGGTCCAGTGCCGAAAGCTGCTCCCGGCCCAGACCCAACGCAGCGCCCCAATCGGCCAGGCACTCCAGTGCGGCAGACAGATTGCGGGTGAACACAAACTTGGCGTATTCGCGGCCCTCGATGGCCT
>PWQG01000469.1 GCA_003556835.1 Gammaproteobacteria bacterium | reverse complement strand
CCCTGCCCGGTCGACTGCATTGACATGATTGCGCCCCGCCATAGCGACGGCTACATCACCCCGGAACAATCAGACTATTGGAAGGGACGCTACGAAGACCGGCAAGCACGGCTGAAGAAACAGGCAGCACAACGCGAGCGCGACCGACGCTCCAGACTGGCACTACGCGAGGACCGCCGCGCCGCTGCCGATGGCTCGGGACAGAGCGATGCAGGCAAGTCAGGGCTGCATTTCAAGTCAAAGGAAGCCATCCGGTCGGAAATCGATGCCGCCGTGGCTCGCGCCCGGGCCCGCAAGGCCGCTGGCAAAGGTCCGGGAGAGTCATGAGATGAATCGGGCCAAACGCGAGGAAATCTTCCGCCGCTTGCAGGCGGAGAACCCGGAGCCAACCACGGAGCTGGAATACAGTAATACCTTCGAGCTGCTGATTGCCGTCATCCTCTCAGCCCAGGCCACCGATGTGGGGGTCAACAAGGCCACCCGCAAATTGTTCCCGGTCGCCAACACCCCGCAGGCCATTCTGGATCTGGGCGTGGACGGCCTCAAGTCCTACATCCGCACCATCGGCCTGTTCAATGCCAAGGCAGAGAACATCATCAAGACCTGCCAGGCGCTGGTTGAACGCCATGGCAGCAAAGTGCCCGCCACCCGGGAGGAATTACAGGCCCTGCCTGGCGTTGGTCGCAAGACCGCCAATGTGGTGCTGAACACGGCGTTCCGCCAGCCAGCCATGGCCGTGGACACGCATATCTTCCGGGTTTCCAATCGCACAGGTATTGCGCCGGGCAAGAACGTACTGGAAGTGGAAAAACGTCTGATGCGACTGGTACCGAAGGACTATCTGCTGGACGCCCATCACTGGTTGATCTTGCATGGACGCTACATCTGCACGGCACGCAAACCACGCTGTGCCGCCTGCGTGATTTACGATCTTTGTGAGTTCAAACAAAAAACCGCCTGACAGAGCAGGCGGCAGGATTGCGATACCATTTGCACGGAGCAGGTCGCAGTAGCAACCAGCCCCGGCATGGACCATTCAGGGACGGGAGATCAGCTTCCGCAGAGTCCCATCGTATTTGTTGAGCAGATAGACTTCGCCATCAGGACCTGCTCCCAGGCCCACATCAACGCGAGGCGCCAGGTTTCGACCCTGCTCGCGATTCTTATCACGCAGCACGGTCATCAGGTTCTTCACCTCACCACTGCCATCATCGAACAGCACACGGCGAATGGCGTCCTGTCCACCATCGGGCAGATTGTCGGCGTCGACATGGAACAGTTCTCCGCTGGGCAGATCCCCGAACAGCACCCGGCCCTCGATTTCCGGCACGGAGCCATCACGAACCACATGCAGTCCGGTCACGGCAACATTGCCGTCCACAAAGAACTCACTGCTGTGATGGTCGTATTCAGCGAAGGGATACCGGATATTCGGATCACTACGCGGATCATCCAGGGATACGGCCCTGCGACCGACGTAGCGGAAACTGCCCTCCCAGTCGTTCCAGCCGAGATTGTCTCCCGCTTCCACTACACTGACCTTTTCGATGGTACCCTGGCCAATATCGGATACCATCATGGTGCCAGTGTGACTGTCCCAGGCGAAGTGCTGGGGATTGCGCAGGCCGATTGCATAGATTTCCTGCAGAATTCCGTCCGTGTTGGCATAGAAGGGATTGTCCGTCGGAATACCATAATTGCCATTGAAGCCGGTATCGCCCATCGGATCAATCCGCAGGATCTTGCCAAACGCATTGCCGACATCAAGTGACAGGTTCAATGGATCTCCGCCCGAACCACCATCACCGTTGCCAATGTAAAGCATACCGTAGTCGTCATCACCCGGTTCAGCCAGGGGATTGAACGCCACGGCACCGCCATTATGGTTGGGGTATGGTTGGGCAAAACGGGCAATCTCCCGAGGAGCATCACCGTCATATGCCAGCGCTGTTGGGTCCTGTGCCGTCCACTCCAGCAAAACCGAGTGATGGGCCACGTCGCCATCGGTGATCACGTCTGCCGCCGGGTCTGTGTTGTTGCTATCGGTGAAAATATAGAACTTGCCGTAACCGGGTGTTCCCGGCTCGTTGAACTGCGGGTGGAAGGCAAAACTCTGCATGCCCACCTCACGCCAGGAGTCATTGATGTCCAGACCCCAGGTATCGTCATTGGCCAGCAGATAGGGCGTGACAGCACCGGTATCTTCATTCACATCGTAAATGATGCCACGCATATCGCTGACGAACAGCCGATCCGTGCCCGGTTCATGGCGCAAGGTCTGCATTCGGGCGAATTCGCCATCCACATCCGGGATGTAGGCCACTTCTTCAAAACCGACAACAATCGCACCTTCCTGCTCCGGAATCGGCTCAGGGAAAGGATTGTTGGTTTCCTGTGCCACTGCCACCGAGCCCAGCAGGCTGGCGGCGGCTATAAGGCCAGATATACGCATTTGATGTCTCCTTGACTGTTCAATACAAGTCTCTGTAACCCAAGAATAAATCGCCCTGCCGTGCAATACAAGCCGCGTGTCTTTTTTCAGGTGTTATCTCTAGTGCTGTCTGGAGTG
>PWQG01000246.1 GCA_003556835.1 Gammaproteobacteria bacterium | reverse complement strand
CACCAAGCCGTTCAATGATGAGGAGCTGCGCCTGACCCTGGCCAATACTGCCCGTGCGATCGAGAACCGGCGTCGGCACGATCGCACCAAGAACGCAGACCAACCCGAGACCTCCCCCACAGACCAGGCCTTCATCGACCAGCTCAACGCCTGGATGGAAACCCATCATGGCGACGTCGCCACACGAATCAGCGACCTCGCATTACACCTGAACCTGGACGAGCGCACCCTGCAACGCAAGACCCGCGCCTTGTTCGGCCAACCACCCAAGACCGTGCTGACCGAGTACCGGCTGGACCGGGCGGCTGAGCTGTTGCGTGAACCTGGCCGGAAGGTGGCCGACGTTTCGGCGGAGTGCGGTTTTTCGTCAACCTCTCACTTCGGAAGACAGTTCGCAAAACGCTTCGGTATGGCGCCGGGGAGCTGGAAAAGGGCGAAAAATGGGCAAAAAGGGTGAAAATGTCACTTTTCCGACAGGGGGTTGTCGGGTTTTGGATAGACAATGCCCTGAACCGCTCAGTATCCTCTATTGGCGACATTCAGGGAGCGAATCCAGCCACTGCAGTAAGCCTTGACCATGGGGGCTGGATGTTCGTCCAGCACCAAACTAAGGGGATCGAACGTTGACGAAAAAGAACATTCCGCAAAACTTCACTCCAGTTCGACTGATCGGACTCCTCTTTATTATTCTTTCACTGCCCGGATTTGCTGGACAATCCCTGGACTCAACGCGAATCTTCGATCAGATTTTCGCCGACAGGTTTGACTCTTGTTCACTGCAGAACTGGTCTTTTTCAAGCAATCTGACTGACGCAAACGTTGGACAGCAGGGGCAAAGCAACCGGCGTTACAGCGGAGAATGTGGACTCAGGATACCAATTGACTCGACGACCTTCAGGGCAATTTTTGATGATGAGCCCGTTGCAGAGGACATATTTATAGTTCGATTCTATGCCAATTTTGACGGCTACGATGACCAGGAATTGCTTTTGCTGGATGCATCTCCATCATCCAGATTCCAAATTCGGTACAACCATCCTTCTGCGAACGATATCAGCCTGCGGGTCTTTGATGCCGATGGTTCAGAGAATTTCCTGACTATTGAGAATATCGGATACGGCTGGCACTCGATTGAAGTCGTATGGGAAGCATCGCCATCGGCAAATGTCATTCTTTCAGTCAATGAACTGAATGACCTGGGCATGGTCGTGAACACCGCGGGTCATTCCATCAATTCGATTGCAATAGGCAATCTGTTTCCGGGCATTGCCGGCAATGGATATGTCGACATTGACGCCTATGATGCAAGACGCATCAGTCGTCCAGGCAGGCTCTTGGTTGGAGATGCCAATAATGACGGAGTTATAGATCAATCCGACGTCGATGCCGTAATGGATGAGATCAATGGCATAGCGTTTGCGACGGGACAGCCCGATTGTAATGAGGATGGGGCCGTTGACATGCTCGATGTCATTTGTATCGAAGCGCTGCTTGATTCGCACGGGCAGCTTATCATCGAACCGTCACAGATCAATTTCGGCCAGGTTGATATTGGCACCGACTGGTCGATGGATTTCACTGTCCGGAACGACGGCGGCGGTGACGACCTGCCTCTGACCATAGATTCGATCGACCTGTTAAGTGATAACCCGGCGTTTTCGATCAGTGGTGGGACCTGTTCGATCGGAGCCGAATTGGCACCTGGATCGACCTGCACAATCGAGGTGACCTATGCGCCAGAAAGCCCGATTACGCACAATGCAGAAGTGCAGGTAACCTCGGCCGATGGTCAGTTGGTTCAGGCGGGTGTGACGGGAACAGGGCTTCCGGCGGCCATGCCCGGCCCACTGGATATTTCTCCGCCGGAATGGGAGTTCGATGAACTTGAGGTAGGTTCCGAACAGTCGACCATCCTCTTTGTCAGCAACTACGGCGATGGCGATGACCTGCCGCTGACCATTAGTTCGATCGATATTTCTGGCCACGCGGCGTTTTCTTTCAGTGGTGGAACTTGCTCAACCGGAACCGAACTGGCGCCCGGCATTCTTTGCACGATTGAGGTGACCTATGCACCGGCAACTGCTGGAAGCCACAGTGCACTGATTCAAGTCAGCTCGGCCGACGGTCAGTCGGTTGAGTCGCAAGTTTTCGGCAGCGCCATTTCAGGGGGCAATGAGCCGGAGCCACCAGGTGCGTCCCCCATCCGCACCAATCTGCTCTTTCAAGATCGTTTCGAAGCTCGCGGAGAAAGCCCAGTTATTTTTGCCACAGTTGAGCTCCGCGATGCCAACGGTCAGGTCAGGGCCGCGACTGAATCAAATGTGCTCGGTCATTTTCCAGCATTCGTCTCGAGCCTGATCGAGCCAGGCGATTCCATTGTCGTTTACGGCGGCCTGTGGCGAGGCACGCCGTTTGCCGGTGAATTCCGCCTGTTGATGGCTGATCCGGCTGCACCTCAGATCGTGACACCGATCACCACTTTGGTCAGTGCGGTTGCGGCAAGGGGCTTCATTGACGGGGAAACGCCGGCCGAGCGGCTGGTCGCGGCGGTGGCCTGGCTGAGCGATCT
>PWQG01000342.1 GCA_003556835.1 Gammaproteobacteria bacterium | reverse complement strand
TCTGCGCGATTTCCTTCTGTTCTTCCAGGATGTCAGCCAGGATGTCCAGTGTCGTGAGCGGATTGGCCAGCACCACACGGAACACCACAACCGGATCACGCTCGTAGTGGCTCGGGTTGAGCCGGGTCCGTGAGACAAAGGATTTTCCCAGGCCACGCTGTTTCTTCTGGATGCTTTTGGTGACCCGGTTGAGCAGCTCATTGGCCTGCTGTCGCTGTTCTGTCGAGGCCCCGTTGATCAATTCTGCAATGTCTTCCGGTACATGCCGGTAGGTCAGGATGTTGAGCTCCGGAGCACTGATCAATTCGAAATCCGGATGTTCGCGGATCATGTCGGCAAAAGCCCGTGCTTTTTCGATTCCCTGGTCGATCAACAGTTCATAACCGCGTCGGCCGATGATGTGCAGCCCGGCGTGCACCAGTACCGCCATGCCCGGTCGCGAGCCTTCCACGCTGTGACTGCCCATGTCCTTGGAGCCCTTGCGGATGATGTATTCGGCATGGTGCTCGACGCTGGATAGCGTTTTTGGCTCCCGGAAGACACAGATCCCCGCGCCCATCGGCACATACAACTGCTTGTGTGCATCGATGGTCACCGAATCGGCGCGCTCGATGCCTTTGAGCAAGGCGCCGTGACGCTCCGAGAAAAGGGTGGGTCCGCCCCAGGCAGAATCCACATGGAAGTGGATGCCCTGTGCTTCCGCCACATCAGCCAGATCGTCCAGTGGGTCGATATGACCGGTCTCGGAAGCGCCGGCCACACCCACTATGGCCATGACCCGGATGCCGCGCTCCTGCAGTTCACGGCACTTCTTTTCCACCAGGTCCACCCGGACCTTGTTGTGGGCATCGGTCTGCACGGGCACCAGTGCGCGTCGACCGATACCGAGAATGTCGGCAGCCTTGCGCAGCGAATAGTGACCGCGTTCGGATGTCAGAATGGCCATGCCCCGATATCCATAATGCTGCATGCCCGCCACCAGGCCATCCTCGGCCAGCCCCGCAAAGTCACCGTCAGGACGCAGGACATTGTTGCGTGCAGCCCACAGCGCCGTCAGGTTGGCGATGGTGCCGCCGGAGGTGAAGCTGCCGATGGCATGTTCGCGGTCGTGCATCCAGTAGTCATAGAAATCATCTTCGCGGCGATAGATCAGGTGGTGGATCATGCCGATGACCTGGCGTTCCAGCGGGGTGAAAGCCTTGGAGGTTTCCACCTTGACCAGGTTCTGGTTCAGCGCCGTCATAATGCGCGATAGTGGCAGCATGAAATAGGGCAGGGCCGAGGCCATGTGACCGACAAAGCTGGGCGAGGCGATGTGCACAGACTGGGAGACAACCTTGTCCAGCATGAACTGGATCTGGTCGGAGACAAAGGTCGGTTCCTCTGGAATATGCGGGTCGGAGAAGTCGCGCTCGATGTCGACCAGGTCCCGTTCCGAAGCCACGATATGTTCCTGCAGAAAGCCCGTCAGGTTCCGGGAGATCGAATCGTCGATCCGTCCCAGTGTCGAATCGGGCGCCTCCGGCACCGTGAAGATCCGGTACAGGCTTTCCAGGCTGGCTTCCGCCGTCTTCCTCTGTTCTGTCATGTGTCTGTCTCCCCCCCCCTGCGAGGGCAGGCAGTATAGTGGAATTGGCGGCCCAGTGAAATGCAGCGCCGGGCAGCGGCTTAATGATGGTCGGCAGTTGACAGGATCGGCGCCTGCGGGCAAGATTCGAATAGTATGTTCGGTACACCACAGACCCCAAAAGTGGTGGAGCCCGGCAGACAGGCACTTCTCTTCGGTATTCATTGACGTTCCAGAGCGCATCACTATGCATAAAAATGGTCCCATCCTGCGATTCTCTGCTCTTGGTTTGCTGTTGTGCATTTTGCTGGTTTCCCGGACCCATGCCGATGAAGATTTCCCCCGGCCGGCGGCGATCGAGCCAGCGGTGCAATTCTGGATACGGGTCTATACCGAAGTCGATACGGACAGTGGTTTCCTGCATGATGCGCGCAACCTGGGGGTGGTCTACCGCCGGGTGAACTACAATCGGCAGGAAATTGAACAATACCGCGGTCGCATTCAGGAGGATCTGCGGGTATTGGCCAGCGGCAAGCGTGACAACCTGACCGGTCACCAGCAACAGGTATTGGAAGCCTGGCCCGATGATGTGAGCAATGAGCAGCTGGCCGAAGCGGCCGGCTCGGTGCGCTTCCAGCTGGGTCAGTCGGATCGTTTTGTTGCCGGCCTGGTCCGTTCCGGTGCCTATCGTGAATACATCGATCGGGTGGCCCGGGAGCGTGACCTGCCGGTGGAACTCGGTGCCCTGCCGCATGTGGAGTCCTCGTTCCATCCCGGTGCGTATTCGCATGCACATGCGGCGGGCATGTGGCAGTTCATCCGTGCCACCGGACAGCGGTTCATGCGGGTTGACCATATCGTTGATGAACGCATGGACCCCTACGCCGCCACCTATGCCGCCATGAGCCTGCTGGAGTACAACTATCGCGTGCTCGGCTCCTGGCCGCTGGCCCTGACAGCCTACAATCACGGTGCCGCCGGTATGGCGCGGGCCGTGCGTGAGA
>PWQG01000435.1 GCA_003556835.1 Gammaproteobacteria bacterium | reverse complement strand
CAGCTGGTCAAGCAGTTGGGCGCGAGTGTGGACCATATACTGAACGGTCCGCTTGGTGGTCATGGGGCGCCTACCGTCATCCGAGACCTTACATCGGGAGTGCGTCTGCGCTGAACGGCGCGTCGCTGTGACACAAGAGGGGAAACCATGGCTGAGAGCAAGCAGAACGGCGAACAGGTCAACAGCTATTGCGCGGCGGAAGTGAAGGATTACCTGCTGAGCCTGCAGGACCGGATTTGTGGTGGACTGGAATCCATCGACGGCCGCTCGCGTTTCCATGAAGATGCATGGGAGCGTGAGACCGGGGGCAGTGGCATCACCCGGGTCATCAGTGACGGCGCCGTGTTCGAGAAAGGTGGGGTGAATTTCTCCCATGTATACGGCGATGCCCTGCCACCGGCGGCATCGGCAAGCCGCCCCGAACTGGCCGGACGTTCCTTCCAGGCCATGGGTGTCTCGTTGGTCATCCACCCGGACAATCCGATGGTACCCACCTCGCATGCGAATTTCCGCTTCTTCATCGCGGAGAAGGAAGGTGAACCGACCGTCTGGTGGTTCGGCGGGGGTTATGACCTGACCCCGTATTACGGTTTCGAGGAAGACTGTGTGCACTGGCACCGCACGGCCCGTGAGGCCTGCGATCCCTACGGTCGTCATATCTATCCGGATTTCAAGAAGCAGTGTGATGACTACTTCTATCTGAAGCACCGCAAGGAACCGCGTGGTATCGGTGGGCTCTTTTTTGATGATTTCAACGAAACCGGATTCAGTCGCAGCTTCTCGCTGGTGCGATCCATTGCCGAAAGTTATCTGGAGGCGTATGTGCCCATCGTAAGGGCCCGGATGAACACGCCCTACACCGAGGCCCAAAAGCAGTTCCAGCGCTACCGTCGCGGGCGTTACGTGGAGTTCAACCTGGTTTATGACCGTGGCACCCTGTTCGGCTTGCAGTCCGGATTGGGGCGGGTCGAATCCATCCTCATGTCACTGCCACCCGAAGTCAACTGGGTGTATGATTGGCAACCCGAACCAGGCACTGAAGAAGCCCGCCTGTACACCGATTTCCTCAGGCCCCGCGACTGGGCCTGAGACTGGCTGGAGTTTCCATGGATCGTTATGCCGTTGTCGGCCATCCTGTGGCGCACAGCAAATCCCCTTTCATCCATGCCCGCTTTGCGGAGCAGACCGGTGCCGAGCTCGAATACGGTCTGATGGATGTGGCGCCGGAGGATTTCACGCAGGCCGTTAAATCCTTTTTTGACGAGGGTGGCTGTGGTCTCAATATCACCTTGCCACACAAGCAACGGGCCTGGGAGCTGAGTGATTGGCGCAGTGATGGAGCGGAGCGCTCCGAAGCGGTCAACACCCTGTTCTGCGATGATGACGGGCGTCTACGTGGCCATAACACCGATGGTATCGGCCTGGTACGCGATATCACCGGCAATCACGGTGGTCGCATCAAGGGGCAACGTCTGCTCCTGCTGGGGGCCGGGGGTGCCGTGCGAGGGGTGATGCCAGCCCTGCTGGCACAGAAACCGGCCTCAATCTGTATTGCCAATCGGACGGTGGAAAAAGCGGAATCACTGGTCCGGCATTTTGCCGGGCCCATAGCCATGCAGGCAACGCATTACGATGAGTTGGCCGGGCGTCAGTTCGATCTGCTGATCAATGGCACTTCGGCGGGCCTGGATGGAAAGGTTCCGGCGCTGCCAGAGGGTATCCTGGCCGATTCAGCCTGGTGCTACGACATGGTATACGGTCGGGGACAGACCCCCTTTCAGGCCTGGGCGATGGACCAGGGTGCGGAACAGGCGATTGACGGTTGTGGCATGCTGGTCGAGCAGGCAGCCCAGTCCTTCTATATCTGGCGTGGTGTCATGCCCAATACCGCCGGAGTGATCACCGCGCTACGCCAGACGCTGCAACACTGACGGCCCGGCGGACGTCGCCATTTCGAGGGAATGCAACGGCGCCCGCAGCGCCTGTGGCACGGTCGTGCATTGCTCAACCCTCCGCAGGGCTGGCCAGATATCGATCCTTTAGCTCGACGTATTTGCCGGCTGTATACGGGAAGAATCCACGTTCTTCCTCCGTCAGCGGCCGCGCCTTCTTTGCCGGGCTGCCGACGTAGAGGTGGCCACTCTCCAGGGTCTTGCCCGGGGGCACCAGCGTGCCGGCCCCGATGATCACTTCTGATTCGACCACGGCCCCGTCCAGGATGATGGCGCCCATGCCCACCAATACCCGATCATGGATGGTACAGCCGTGCAGGGTCACCTTGTGGCCGACGGTCACTTCATCGCCCACCGTGGTGGGGAAACCGTCCGGATTGTAGGGGCCGGCATGGGTCACATGGATCACCGTGCCGTCCTGGATGCTGCTGCGCGCGCCGATGCGGATCCGGTGAATGTCGCCCCGCACCACCGCCATGGGCCAGACCGAGCTGTCATCGCCCAGATGCACATCGCCGATGACCAGGCCCCGGGGATCAACAAACACCCGTTCGCCGACAGCCGGAT
>PWQG01000396.1 GCA_003556835.1 Gammaproteobacteria bacterium | reverse complement strand
TGGTTCCGCAGACCGATCACCAGTGCGCCGTGTCCACCCATCGAGTGCCCGCTGATCGCGCGCTGACCATTGACCGGAAACTCCGCCTCGATCAGGGCCGGCAGCTCATCACGGATGTAGTCATACATCCGATAGTGCTTCTTCCAGGGCTCCTCGGTCGCATTGACATAGAACCCCGCCCCCAGGCCCAGGTCATAGGCGGCTTCCGGATCATCCGGCACCGCCTCACCACGGGGACTGGTATCGGGCATGACCAGCACCAGCCCCAGTTCTGCGGCCACCCGCTGCGCTCCCGCCTTGTGGCTGAAGTTCTCGTCGGTGCAGGTCAATCCCGACAGCCAGTACAGGACCGGTGCCGGTTGTTCCGCACTGACCCCGGGCGGCAGGTAGATGCCAAACTGCATGTCACAAGCGAGCACCCCGGAGCGATGCCGAAATTGCTGCTGCAGGCCACCGAAACACTTGTTACTGGAGAGCTGTTCAATACTCATGAATCGCTTTTCGACTCCCTGTTCAGAAATGGATCACGCTGCGGATGCTCTCACCCTCATGCATCAGCTCAAAGGCCCGGTTGATGTCTTCCAGCGGCATGGTGTGGGTGATGAAATCATCCAGGCGGAATTCACCGGCCAGATACTGCTCGACGATACCGGGCAGTTCGCTGCGACCCCGGACACCACCAAAGGCACTGCCGCGCCAGACACGGCCTGTGACCAGCTGGAATGGCCGTGTGCTGATTTCCTTCCCGGCTCCGGCCACACCAATGATGACCGACTCGCCCCAACCCTTGTGACAGCACTCCAGGGCGGAACGCATAACATCGACATTGCCGATGCACTCGAAGGAATAATCCACCCCGCCATCGGTCATGTCCACAATCACTTCCTGGATGGGGTGATCATATTGCTTCGGGTTGATGCAGTCGGTGGCACCAAGCTTTCGGGCCAGGTCAAATTTCTTTTCATTGATGTCAATTCCGATAACCCGCCCGGCCCCGGCCATTCTGGCACCAATGATGGCGGACAGGCCGATGCCGCCCAGGCCGAAGATGGCAATGCTGGCGCCCGGTTCCACTTTGGCGGTATTGAGCACCGCGCCCATGCCCGTGGTCACACCGCAGCCCAGCAGGCAGACTTCCTCCAGGGGGGCCGCCTTGTTCACCCTGGCCAGGGAAATTTCAGGCAGCACCGTGTACTCGGAGAAGGTCGAGCAACCCATATAATGGTGGATGGGCTCGCCATCGATATAGAAACGCGAGGAGCCGTCTGGCATCAGGCCCTTGCCCTGGGTTTCACGGATCCTGCCGCAGAGATTGGTCTTGCCGGAAAGGCAGAATTTGCACTCTCCACACTCGGGGGTATATAGCGGAATGACATGGTCACCGACCTCGATCCCGGTCACACCTTCCCCGACTTCCTCGACAATGCCACCGCCCTCGTGACCAAGAATGGCCGGCCAGTTACCTTCCGGGTCTTCACCGGAGAGGGTGAAGGCATCGGTATGACAGACACCGGATGCCACCACCCGGACCAGGACTTCGCCTGCCCGGGGTGGCATGACATCCACTTCCTCGATGCTCAGCGGCTTGCCCGGTCCCCAGGCCACCGCCGCTCGTGATTTGATCATATCCGGACTCCGTATTGCATCAAAAGCCGACCGCGCCACCATCGGGTGAACGCGAATCCGCCGAACCATGATAGAGGCCTTCCTCCCGATCATGGAAGATGCCCATGGCCCTGCCCTGACTACCCCGGGCATCCACCTGATGGCCTTTTTCCTCCAGCAGGCGGATGGTATCCGGTGACAGGGCATTGGCCTCCGTGCGCAGCACATCCGGCAACCACTGGTGGTGCATGCGACCCGCTTCCACAGCCTGCGCCACATTCATGTCATGGTCGATCATATTGAGAATGACCTGCATGGTGGTATTGATGATGGTGCGCCCGCCCGGGCTGCCGATGGCCAGAATCGGCTTCCCATCCAGTGCCACAATGGTAGGTGACATGCTCGAGAGCATGCGCTTCTCGGGCGCCACCAGATTGGGATCGGTGCCGATCTGGCCACGACGGTTGGTGACACCCGGCACCGGATTGAAATCCCCCATCTCATTGTTCAGCAGGTATCCACCACTGCCGGCAACAATGCGCGAGCCATAACTGTTTTCCAGCGTATAGGTCAGGGAAACCATATTCCCCTCGCTATCGACCACGGAGAAGTGGGTCGTGTTCTCACTCTCATAGGGCCCGGCAAAGGCATTCTCGTCACTGGCCGAGGCCCGGTCCATATCGATGCTGCCCCGCAGGCTGGCCGCGTAATCCTTGTCCAGCAGATGATCGATGGGCATGTCAGGATTGAAGTCCGGGTCACCGAGATGCTCGGCGCGGTTGGCAAAGGCACGGCGCATGGATTCGGCCAGCACATGCACGTAGTCGGCGGAGTTATGGCCCATTGCGCTCAGATCATAACCTTCGAGGATGTTCATCGCCTGAATCATGGTGACCCCGGCAGAGCTTGGCGGACCCATGCCCAGGATTTCATGACCACGATAGCTGCCACGGATCGGCTCGCGCTCAACCGCCTCA
>PWQG01000482.1 GCA_003556835.1 Gammaproteobacteria bacterium | reverse complement strand
GGGGAGAAGGCAGGGTTCAGGATTCCCTCTACCCCAGCGCCTCAGTGGCGCCAGTACGAGGGTGTCAGCAGCACCAGTATCGTGAAGATTTCCAGCCGTCCCAGCAGCATGGCAAGGCAGAGCACCCACTTGGCATAGTTGGAGAGTTCGGCGAAATTGGCGGCCACCCCTTCCAGCCCCGGCCCCAGGTTGTTCAGTGTTGCGCCCACGGCGCTGAACGCGGTCAACACGTCCATGCCCGAGGCCAGCAGGGCCAGTAAGAGCAGCAGATACACCAGCACATATACCGAGAAGAAACCCCAGACCGACTCGATGACCCGATCCGGTACCAGCTTCTTGCCCACTTTTACCGAGATCACCGAATTGGGGTGGATCAGCCGTCGCACCTCGCGAATGCCCTGCTTGAAAATCAGCAGGATGCGGATGACTTTCATGCCGCCGCCAGTCGACCCGGCACAGGCCCCGATGATGGCGGCATAGAACAGCAGGTACGGCAGGGCATAGGGCCAGGCATTGAAATCGGTTGTGGCAAAACCGGTGGTGGTGGCGATGGACACGGTCTGGAACAGGCCATGCACAAAGGCATCGGTGGCTTCATAGGTACCTGTTGAATACAGCACGGAAATACTGACAGTTGCCACAAAGACCAGAATGCCGAAATAGAACATGGTTTCCGGATCGTTGATGTATTGCGTGAGCCGGCGACTGCGCCAGGCCGTGAAATGCAGGGCGAAATTGATACCGGCCAGCACCATGAAGAACACGGCAATCAGGTTGATCAGGTGGCTGTCGAAATGTCCCATGCTGGCGTCATAGGTGGAAAAACCGCCAATGGCCACGGTTGTGAAACTGTGACAGATGGCGTCGAACAGGCTCATTCCGGCTGCCCAGTAGGCCATGGCACAGGCCACGGTCAGGCCCAGGTAGATGTACCAGAGCGCCTTGGCAGTTTCCGCCAGGCGCGGCACCAGGTTGTCGTTTTTCACCGGCCCCGGACTCTCGGCCCGATACAGTTGCATACCACCAATCCCGAGCATGGGCAGCACCGCCACCGCCAGGGCCACGATACCCATGCCCCCCAGCCATTGCAGTTGTTGCCGGTAGAACAGAATGGATTTGGGCAGTGTTTCCAGGCCCGTGACCACGGTGGATCCGGTGGTGGTCAGGCCGGAGATCGATTCAAACACCGCATCGGTCACTGATAGCGGCAGCGCATTGGAGAAGAAAAACGGCAGCGCCCCGAATGTGCCCAGGACAGTCCAGAACAGGGTCACGATCAGGAAGCCGTCCCGGGTGCGCAGCGTCTCCCTGGTGCGGAAAGTGCTGCCCCAGAGTATGAACCCGGTAAAGAAAGTGATCAACAATGCAGCCAGGAACGAACTGAGTTCCTGATCCTGGTAAATCAGGGAGATCAGGATTGAGGGCAGGTTCGCCAGCAGGCTGAACAGCATCAACAGCACGCCGACGATTTTGGCCACAATGGAAAAATGCATCTGCCCTGCCTCCCTGCGCCTCTAGAAGAACGTGAAACCGACCTGGAACAGGCGCTCGACTTCGGGAATCCGTTTCTTGTCCACCAGGAAGAGAATCACGTGATCACCGGATTCGATGACGATGTCGTCATGGGCAATCAGCACTTCCTCGTTGCGCACAATCGCGCCGATGGTGGTGCCCTGTGGCAGATCGATCTCTTCGATGGCGCGGCCCACCACCCGGGAAGAGTGGCGATCTCCGTGTGCGATGGCTTCCAGGGCCTCTGCCGCGCCGCGGCGAAGTGAATGCACATTCACGATGTCGCCCTTGCGCACATGCGTCAACAGACTGCCGATTGAAGCCTGTTGGGGTGAAATGGCGATATCGATCTCGCCGCCCTGCACCAGATCCACATAAGCCGGGTTGTTGATCAGGGCCATGACCTTGCGGGCGCCGAGTCGCTTGGCCAGCAGACAGGACATGATATTGGCTTCATCGTCATTGGTCAGGGCCACAAAGACATCCGTGTCCTCTATGTTTTCCTCCAATAACAGCCGCCGATCGGATGCCTCGCCATTGAGGACAATCGCCTTGTTCAGGTGTTCCGAAAGATACGCTGCACGCTGTGCGCTGTGTTCGATGATCTTGACCTGGTACTTCTCTTCCACGGCTTCCGCCAGGCGGGCGCCGATATTGCCGCCACCCGCGATGATCAGGCGCTTGTAGGGTTTGTCCATGCGTCGCAGCTCGCCAATCACTGCGCGGATATGATTGGAGGCGGCAATGAAAAACACCTCGTCGTCCGCTTCGATCACGGTGGAGCCTTCCGGCATGATGGGCCGGTTGCGACGGAAAATGGCAGCCACACGGGTGTCGACGCTGGGCATGTGCTCCCGCAGAAAGCGGATCTCCTGACCCACCAGTGGGCCGCCGTAATAGGCGCGAACCGCCACCAACTGTGCCTTGCCTTCCCCAAAGTCAAGCACCTGTAGCGCACCAGGCAGTGCAATCAGCCGGGAAATATAGTGGGAAACCAGATATTCGGGACTGATGACCACGTCCAGGGCGATAGCATCAGGCTGGAACAGGCCCTCCTGTTCCATATAGGCGGG
>PWQG01000447.1 GCA_003556835.1 Gammaproteobacteria bacterium | reverse complement strand
GATGTGGTCACCTGCCTGGAGATGCTCGAGCATGTGCCCGACCCCGAATCCGTGGTACAGGCCTGTGCCCGGCTTACCCGCCCCGGTGGCCACCTGTTTTTCTCCACCATCAATCGCAACCCGAAATCCTGGTTGTTTGCCATCGTTGGCGCCGAATATGTGTTAGGCCTGCTGCCACGTGGCACCCATGAATATGCCCGCTTCATCAAACCCTCGGAACTCGATGCCTGGTGCCGCAGCGCACAACTGGAGCGGGGTGAATCCCTGGGCATGGGCTACAACCCGTTCACCAAACGCTATTTCCTGCAATCCAATGTCGACGTAAATTACCTGTGTCACTACCGCAAACCGACAGACAGCAGCGAAACATGACCCGCCAACAGGATATCCTTGCCGTTCTGTTCGACCTCGACGGGACGCTGGTCGACACGGCGGCCGATTTTGTCGCCGTACTCGAGACGCTTTGTGAGGAAGCCGGACATGAATCACCTTCTGTCGCGGATATTCACCACACGGTATCCAGCGGCGCCCGGGCATTGGTCAGTCTGGCCTTTTCCCTGGAGCCGGGCGAGGCAGGATTCGAGGAGAAGCGCCAGCGCCTGCTCGAGCTCTACCGCCGACAGATCCGCCAGACCCGAGCCCAACTGTATCCCGGCATGACGGAGCTGCTTGACTGGCTGGAACAGAATGGATTTTGCTGGGGCGTGGTCACCAACAAACCCCGCCCCTTTTCAGAGGACCTGATGGCCGCCCTCGACCCGGCATCGCGTTGCGCTGTGCTGGTCTGCCCGGAAGATGTCAGCCGCACAAAACCCGATCCGGAACCCTTGTTCCTTGCCTGCAAGCAACTGGTCATCGAACCGGACCAGGCCATATACATCGGTGATCATCCACGCGACATCGAAGCGGGTCAGCAGGCTGGAATGAGCAGCCTTGCCGCTGCCTGGGGCTATCTGCCACTGACTCCGCCACTGGAGAGCTGGAACGCCGACCGGATCATCGAACAACCGCTGGACATCCGGCAGTGGTTGCAACATCACAGCCATCGGAACACAACGAGGTAGCCTCATGAGCGACGTCCATCCGCCAAGCGGAAACCTGCTGCAGGATCGCATCATACTCATCACCGGCGCCGGCGACGGCATCGGCCGGGCCGCGGCCCTCGCCAGCGCCGCACAGGGTGCCCGCGTCATCCTGTTGGGCCGGACGCAGGAAAAGATGGAGGCCGTCTACGATGCCATCGACGCACTGCCGGATGCCCCGGAGGCGGTGATTCACCCCCTGGACCTGGAAAGCGCCACGGAGGATCACTACCGGGAGCTGGCCGATGCCATCGGTGATCAATTCGGTCGACTCGACGGCCTGCTGCACAATGCCTCCCTGCTCGGCAACCTGACCCCCCTGCAATACTTTCCGGCGGATCGCTGGGCCAGCATCATGCAGGTCAATGTCAATGCCGCATTCCAACTGACACGGGCCCTGCTCCCCATACTGAATCTTGCCGGCGATGCACGCATCCTGTTCACCTCTTCCAGTGTCGGACGCAAGGGTCGCGCCTACTGGGGCGCCTACGCTGTCAGCAAGTTCGCCACCGAGGGGCTGATGCAGGTACTGGCCGACGAGCTGGCCGATACCAGCAACATCCGGGTCAACAGCATCAACCCCGGTGCCACTCGCACCACCATGCGAGCCGCCGCCTACCCGGCAGAAGATCCCGGCAGTCTGCCGACACCAGAGGACCTGATGCCGGCCTATCTGTATCTGCTGGGGCCGGAAAGCCGCCAGCTGCATGGCCAGGCGCTGAACATCCGCGACCTTTTATGAGCACCTTTGGCGGAGCGGCACTGGACTGCCGATCCGCTTTGGCGTCAGAGACGAAAGTTGCCGCTCACCGTATCGCGACGAAATTCTGTCACCGCACTGGTATAACGAAAAACCAGGAGAAGCAATACAAGCAATTGAAATAAAAGACTTTCTTTTAAGAAAGGCTGCAATGGCACAAATCTGGCATGTAATCTCTGGAAATACCGTAATAATAACGCGTTTTTCCGGATACAGGAGTTTGCATGGCAACGCCCTTGAAAGTGGCCCCCACCATCGATTTTGCCAGAGTGCGGCAACAGATCCAGGCCCGCACGGAATCGGAACCACAGGATACGCCGCAGCGCAAGGAAGAGCGTTATCGGCTGCTCAGCCGTTTGCAAACCACACTGGAACTGAAAAACGTGCTGGCACTGTTTTACCTGGAACTCGAGGATCGCCTCGACCTTGACGGCATGCGTTATGTTCATGAGGCCCGTCAACTGCAGCACATGCAGGGCAGCAACGCATCACACAGTTGCGGATACCGCTTGATGACAAGAGAAGGCGATTATGGCGAGCTGCTGGTGTACCGCAAGCGGCGCTTCAGTGAAGAGGAGCTGTCGAGCATCGAGTTCCTGATTTCCACCCTGCTACATCCGCTGCGAAATGCCCTGCAGTACCTGGATGCGGTCGAGTCCTCCCTGCGCGACCCCCTGACCGGGGCTGGTAATCGCATTGCGCTGGACAACACTCTCGACCGCGAGATACGACTGGCCCGACGGTAT
>PWQG01000141.1 GCA_003556835.1 Gammaproteobacteria bacterium | reverse complement strand
GCGGTATTCCAACTTGTCGACGGCCTTCATCAGGCCGATATTGCCTTCCTGGATCAGGTCCAGGAACTGCAGGCCGCGATTGGTGTACTTCTTGGCGATGGAGATCACCAGGCGCAGGTTGGCCTCGACCATTTCCTTCTTGGCGCGTCGGCTCTTGGCCTCGCCAATGGACATGCCCCGGTTGATTTCCTTGATCTCGGTTACACTCAGGCCGCTTTCTTCTTCCAGGGCCTTGAGTTTGCGCTGGGTGCGGAGGACTTCATCCTTCACGCCCGGCAGGTTCTTGGTCCACTCTTCCTTGCCCTTGGCCAGCTGGTCGATCCACTTCTCGTTGATCTCGTTGCCGGGGAAGCGGGTGACAAAGTCACGGCGCGGCATGCCGGCGACGCGCACACACTGGACCATGATATTGCGTTCCAGGCGTCGAACGCGCTTCAGTGTCGCGCGGGCTTCCTTGACGATCAGGTCGAAGAGTTTGGGGGTCAGTTTGAAGGCCTTGAACTGCTCACCGAGTTTTTCCAGCTCAATCGCGGACTTCTTGTCGCTGCGACCGTGCTTGGCAATGGCCTTTTCAGTGCGGTTGAGTTGCTTGCGCAGTTCAGCGAAGCGCAGCCGCGCTTCTTCCGGATCGGGACCGGAGACAGTTTCTTCCTCGTCATCATCGCTGACCAGGGAGTCGCTGTCCGAGTCGTTGCGGGCGGCGGCGCCATTGCTGCTGGCCGCCGAAGCCTCTTCTTCCTCTTCGGTTTCCAGGTAGCCGGTGATGACGTCGCTCAGGCGGCGCTCTTCCTGGCTGACCAGGTCGTATTCGTTGAGCACATAGGGCACGGAAGCCGGGTAGGCGGCCAGTGAGCGCATCAGTTCGCGCAGGCCTTCCTCGATCCGCTTTGCGATGACGATCTCGCCTTCGCGGGTCAGCAGCTCGACCGTACCCATCTCGCGCATGTACATGCGCACCGGGTCGGTGGTGCGGCCGGCTTCGTTTTCCACGGCCGCCAGGGCGGCAGCGGCTTCGGCGGCGGCCAGCTCGTCGGGACCACTGTCGCCGTCGATCATGGTGAGTGTGTCGGCATCGGGAGCGGTCTCGAAGACCTTGATGCCCATGTCATTGATCATCTGAATGATGTCTTCGACCTGATCCGGATCCGAGATGGACTCGGGCAGGTGGTCGTTGACCTCAGAATACGTCAGATAGCCCTGCTCCTTGCCTTTGGCGATGAGAGCTTTCAGACCCGATTGTGTGGCGCTTCGGCGAATATCAGACATGTTATCCCGTCGGTTGATGTGCGTGTGAGACAGCCGGATAGTATATCACATACTGCTATCCGGAACCATTGTCACTGATTTTCTGATTGCTGCCCGGAAGACCGCAGTCGCGGGCGAATCTGCTCCATGAGTTTTTGCCGGAAGCGTTGCTTCTCAACCTGTTTGAGCAGCCGGTCAATCAAATAATGAAACTCCTCGCCGATGCCGATGGCCGGTGTGATGGTCTCGCTCTTGAGCAATTGTGTCAGGCGCGCACCGGGTTGTGTCCCGTAACAGTGGCCGAGCATCGTATACGTAGTAGTTGTGGGGTTAATTTTTACCAATTCAATGAGTTCGAGCAACAATTTTGTGTATTCGTCGCCCAGGTCCTCGAGCGGCGACAGGTCCTGTTTGATGTCCAGGGCCAGCGCCGGCTGGTACAACAGCAGCTCCATGGCCAGCAGGCTGGTCGGTTTCTGCACCCGTGTCCGGGCCCGTTCCGCGCTGGCGCTCTCCCGTTGTGTCGTGTTCGTCGGCCTGGTGGCGGGCATGCCGGAGGCGGCCGCCGGATGGTCGTCCGGGGGCCCTGCCTCTGGTGGCGGGGCTGCTGGCCGGGCCTGTGTGCTGCCCATCTTCTGCTCCAGGCTGCTGCGTTGTGTGCCGCTCAGTTCGGCCAGGCGGTCCAGCACCAGTTGCCGGTAGATGTTGTCGGGCAACTGGCCGATCACGGGCAGGGCGCGGCTGACCAGTAGGGCGCGATCATCAATACTGTCCGTGTCCAGGCCCTCGGTCAGTTTGTCGAACAGGTAGTCGGACAGGGAAGTGGCGCCGCCCATGAGCCGCTCGAAACCCTTCTGACCCTGCTCGCGCACCAGTGTGTCCGGATCCTCGCCCTCGGGCAGGAACAGGAAGCGCATCTGCCGGCCTTCCTGCATCTGCGGCAGGCAGGTCTGCAGGGCGCGCCAGGCGGCCGTGCGACCCGCCTCGTCACCGTCGAAGCAGAAAATCACCTCCGGTACGACACGGAACAGGCGCTGCAGATGAATCTCGCTGGTGGCCGTGCCCAGGGTGGCGACCGCATAGTGGATGCCATGCTGGGCCAGGGCGACCACGTCCATATACCCTTCAACGACCAGCATGCGCTCGAGTTTCTTCCCGCTCTTGCGCGCCTCGTACAGGCCGTACAGTTCCTGGCCCTTGTGATAGACCGGGGTTTCCGGGGAGTTGAGGTATTTGGGTTTGTCGTCGCCCAGCACCCGGCCGCCGAAGGCAATGCAGCGCCCGCGGCTGTCCCGGATGGGGAAGGTGATGCGGTCGCGGAAGCGATCATAGTGGCTGTCGCGATTGGCCT
>PWQG01000409.1 GCA_003556835.1 Gammaproteobacteria bacterium | reverse complement strand
GTGCCTGGCAGCGCCTGCAGCCGGCATACCTGTCATCTTTCATCCAGGATCCGACGGCATGGGATACATTGACCACCATGCCGGTGATGTCCATGAACGAGGAGGCTGTGCACCGGCTTGTGCATTATCTGAGGATTATCGGGGAGGAGCAATGATACGTTTTTATCTGATGGCGATAGGGCTGTCTGTAATGCCGCTGCTTGCATGGGCGGGAGGCGCCGACCGCGGCGAGGAACTGTACCGGGTGTTCTGTACCCAGTGCCATGGTATCAGTGGTGACGGCAATGGCATCAATGCGGCACATATCAATGTGCAGCCGCGCTCCCATGTTGAGCGGGAGGGCATGGCATCACGCAGTGATGAAGATCTGTTTCGTGTCATCAAGGAGGGTGGTCCTGCTGTCAATGCATCGGTATTGATGCCCGCCTGGAAAGGCAATCTGGATGACAGCGGGATCCATGACCTGGTCGCCTATTTGCGGGCCTTATGCTGTGAGGAATGAACAAGTGAAGGAGAGTAGTATGATCTGGTTCCATGCCGTATTGGCAATTGTTTTCAGTCTGTTGGCCTCAACGTTCGCTCTGGCTGATCTGCGGCAGTTCGAGATGACCATCGAGGAGGTGGAAACCGATGTTGCGCCCGGTTTCAAGGCGAAGGTCTGGGGTTTTGACGGACAGGTCCCCGGTCCGCTGATTCGGGTCAACGAAGGAGATGAAGTTGAGGTCACCGTGCACAATTTCACGACTCTGAACCACACGGTGCACTGGCACGGAATCTTCCAGACCGGCACCTGGCAGCACGACGGAGTACCACATGTCTCACAGAAACCCATTGAGCCGGGTGAGAGTTATACCTATCGGTTCGTGGCGGACAAGCCCGGCACACTCTGGTATCACTGTCATGTGAACGTGTCCGAGCATGTGGGCCTGCGGGGCATGTGGGGGCCCTTGATTGTGGAGCCGGCCGAGCCCACAGAGATGGAGCAACGTGTCACCAAGGACGCCATCCTGATGTTCTCCGGCTGGAACTCCGAGGTTGCAGATACCTTTGGTGAGGGTGGTCATCCAGGTCAGGTCATCAACTATTTTTCGATCAATGGAAAGTCCTTTCCGATGACCCAGCCAATCCGTGTCCGGGAAGGGGATGTGCTCCGGTTACGCCTGTTTGCCGCCACCATACCGGTCGCCTTCCACCTGCACGGCCATGATATGCTGGTGACGCACAAAGACGGCAATCCCGTACCCCATCCTTATGAAGTGGACGTGGTGGGCATGCAGCCGGGGGAGCGGGTGGATGTGATTATCGAGATGGATAATCCGGGTATCTGGATGACGCATGATCATATCGATCATCACACCACGAATAACGGTCGCGAACATGGTGGCTCAATGCTTGTTGTTGAATATGAGGAGATTGAACCGCACCCCATGTATGACTGGATTGACAAGGAATATGAAGCCGATTTCTATATGATCGAGTCCATGGCCCTGCCACCGGGACTGCACCAGACCGACGTGCATCGTGGCCGGGATCTGCTGGAATTCTGATCAGGTAGTTACGGGAGGGAAGGCGCCCATCATGCAAAGTGCAAGAACACTCAATCTCGTCATTGCCATCCAGGTCCTGGTCTGGACAGGATTGTTGCTGGGTGTCTCCTTCCTGGCCACGCCGGTAAAGTTCCTGGCGCCCAGCCTGACTTTGCCGGTGGCCCTGGATGTGGGGCGACAGACCTTCGCCGTGTTCAATGCCCTGGAACTGGCGCTGGCGCTCGGTTTGTTGACCTTCTGCCTGGCGAGAGGTTTTTTCTTCCGGCAGCGGGGATGGATACTGTGCGGTGGGTTCGTGATGTTCCTTTTGGTACTGGCGCAGACCCTGTGGCTCCTGCCCACGTTGGATGCCCGGGTGGAGATCATCATCCAGGGAAGCTCGCCTCCGCCTTCGACGTTGCACAACCTTTATGTTGCCGTGGATCTGCTCAAGCTTGCGGTACTCCTTGCCATGGCGGTGCTGAGCTTTCGATACGTGCTGCGGGAAGGGTATGATGGAACTCACCCGGACAATCGATAGGAATCATGCAGACGGAATAATCATGAGACAGGCTCTGGTGCCCCGGATTCTACTGTTGTACAGTCATACTCATGACTGATCCAGGCTGGCTTTCCCTGCTCCCACCGCTGCTTGCCATCGCGTTGGCAATCCGCACCAAACAGGTCGTTCTGTCCCTGTTCGCCGGCGTCTGGATGGGATATTTCATACTGAACGATTTCAATCCGCTGCTTGGGATTACAGGCGGGCTCGACGGCGTAATATCGGTTTTTTCCAGCGCCGGCAGTACCGAGGTCCTGGTATTTACATTGTTGATCGGTTCACTGATCGCCACGATCGAGGCATCTGGCGGCGTGCGCGGATTCGTGCATTTTCTGGAGTCCCGCCGTTACGTGCACAACCGGATTCGCGCGCAGTTTCTTGCCTGGGCGACAGGTATCATCATATTTATCGAATCGAACATCACATTGCTGGTTGCCGGTTCGGTCAGCCGGCCGCTTTTCGACCGATACCGGATTTCGCGCGAAAAGCTTGCCTACCTGATCGACTCC
>PWQG01000166.1 GCA_003556835.1 Gammaproteobacteria bacterium | reverse complement strand
TGCAACTCTTCCGATGCCTGCTTCAGGGTGGTGATATCCTCGCCCCGCAGCACCAGGGTCAGATCCGGCGAACCATGGTTGGCCCCACCACGCACATCCAGCTCCAGCTGCTCGACCCAGGGCGGACGCTCCACCGCCTCGCGCCAGGCCGCTACAAACCGGGCAGGTGGCACCTCGTAGACGTCCTCCCAGGCATATTCAACGCGCAGGGATCCATAACGCAGCCCGCGTTTCTGCTCCTGCTCCAGGAAGGCGGTGTGGTAGCGCAGTACATGTCCGTTGAGATTTCCGCCGCCGAACTGTTCATTGGTCTGCTGCAGAGTATGTTCCAGGTGTTCCATATAACGGCGGCGGTCGGAATCATCCGCCTCCATGCTGAAGGCGACATTGGCCTCCAGAGTTTCCAGACTCATGCCGGTGACGAAGTTGACCCCCAGACGACCGCTAACCACCAGGCTCATGGCCAGCACCACACAGCCCAGGGCAGTGAACAATGTGGCAGCCGGATTGTCCAGGGCAGTGCGCAGAACCGGCCGGTAATAGCCCTCACGGAGCGCGTGGAAACCCCCATCAAACCACTGCCGGAAACGTCCCGGCTGCTCCCGATTGACCCGTGCCAGACTGTGCTTCAGATGGCCCGGCAGCACCAGAAAACATTCCACCAGTGATGCCAGGATCACACAGAACAGCACCATCGGCATGGTCTGTATCACCGCGCCGATATCACCGCCGACAATCAGCAAGGGCACAAACGCGGCCAGGGTCGTCAGGGAGGAGGTGGCCACCGGCATGACCATGCGACGGGCTGCACCCGCTGCCGCATCCTCCGGTGACAGGCCCTGCTGATGCAGGGTCACCGCATCCTCGCTCACAACAATGGCATCATCCACGACAATCCCCAGCGCCATGATGAAGGTGATCAGCGCCAGGATATTTATGCTGCCATCAAACAGACTGTAATACAGCAAGGTGGCAAACAGGAAGCTGACCGGAATCCCGATGGTCACCCAGGCGCCCACGCGCCCATTGAGAAACAGCAGAAGGGTCAGGACGACCAGTATCAGGCCGGACCAGGCGTTCTTGGCAATCACGTCGAGTTGCTGTTTCAGCAGGACCCAGACTTCCTCGTGCACATGGATGTCCACACTGGGCGGCAGCAGGGGCCGGGTTTCATCCAGCCAGGTGTTCAGGGCATTGGCCACCCGGATGGCATCGGCATCGTCCAGGCGGTACAGGCGCATCTCCACGGTCGGACGCCCGTCGCGCATCAGCACCGGCTGATCCGGAGCCGGACGCTTTTCCACCGTGGCGATATCAGCCACCCGGACCAGCGCCTGATCCCGTCCCGAAGTCTGCCCCAGGGAAAGGGGAAGCTGCCCGAAAGCCGCACTGTCACGCCGTTGCTCCAGGGCCCGCAGCGGCATTTCACCCTGCCGACGGCCCACGATGCCCGCCGGTGTGTCCTGGCTATGCTGCCGGATCTGCCTTGCCACGGTATCCAGCGTGGTACCCAGCTCCTGCAAAGTGGCACTATTTACCTGGATGGCAATCTGCTCTTCCGGCAAACCGTTGAACTCGATGCGATCAACGCCACGGGCATACAGTTCACGCTCGAAACGGCGCAATAGCGGTACCAGCTCACTGGCCGAATGGCCGCCCGAAACCAGCAGGGTGGCCACATTCTCATAGGACGTCCCCCGTCTCGCCTGCAGGGTTTCCATTTCCGGCGGCAGGTTGCGGATCTGCCCGATGCGGTCATTGACGCTGTCCAGGGTACGGCTCATGTCCGCACTGAAACTGAACTCCAGGTAGAAACTGGCCGAACCGGTGCGGCTGATCGAACGCATGCTGACCAGTTCGTTCAGGGTCTGCAGTTGCTGTTCGACCGGCACCACGATCAGTTGCTCGACATCCTCGGCCGAAGCTCCGGGCCAGTTGGCATCAATCAGGATGATCGGCCATTCGACACTGGGGTCAAGCTGGGTATTGATCCGCGTGGACGCCCACAGGCCGGAGAGGATCATCATGATCATCAGCAGATTGCAGGCCAGCTTGTGGCGTATGAAAATGTCGATCAGTGAAGCTCGATTGGCAGACATGTCCTGTTGTCCCGGCAGTTGTTTTTTTCAGACTCTGCCGTTTCTAGTACAGACTTCGTGCCAATTTCATAACACACTGTTTTTATGATACTTTCACCAGCCGACCCGAAACACCACGAGGCACGAACTGGCAAATTTCACCACTTTTTGGCCCGAATACAGGAGCACAACCCATGATGACCGACATCTTCCAGTACTACGGAGTGGACTGGATCGCCATGCTCTTCACCCTGGTGGCCATCTACCAGCTCGGCAACAAGCAACGCTCCGGGTTTGTACTGATGATCATCGGCAACAGCTTCTGGATCGGCCTGGGGGTGTTCACGGCGAGCCTGGCGTTGATTGTGGCCAATGCGGTGTTTGCTTGCATGAATGTGCGGGGCTTGTGGAAGTGGTCCCGGGATGCCCGGGGGAGTGGTGGTACTTCGTAGCTCGAGCCGTCAGGAGTGGGTCCCGGGGCCTGACCGCACCACCGCCCGGCTCGAGCTACGAAGTCCCAAC
>PWQG01000039.1 GCA_003556835.1 Gammaproteobacteria bacterium | reverse complement strand
CACAGAGGACCAGGATACCGGCAAACTGAGCGACTACGAGATACGCGTGCTGGAAGAGAGCAGCGAAAGCGGACGCGAAGTCTGGAAAATCGAGGCTGGTTCCGAATCCTCGTCCGAAGCACCGCTGGCGATCCGCCGTACCTGGCCCAGGGCGGACAGGTAGAGCCAGGTCTCATTTTCCTGGGCGGGATCGTCATAGGCATAAGTGAGCATGCCGATGCCACGTTCGGCGACCGGTTCCCGGATGATGGTCACGGTCTGGGTATCGCGGCCTTCGGGACCGGTGTTGATACCCACTGATTCCAGTGCCTTGACCCGGGGTCGTTCCGCACAGGTGATCTGGCCATTCTGGACACCATATCGGCAACTGGAAAGCTGGATGCGGTTGAATGCCCCGTCAGCAATCGCACGCAGGTTGTCTTCCACTTTTTCCATGATCTCGTGGCCGGTCAATGCCTGGGCCGAAATGCTCGACAGTACCGTCAACAGGGCGCAGATCGCTGTAATGCTGGTTTTTCTCATGCCGGTCCTCCCTGGAGCTGGAATTGTGAGTCGACCTGTTTCATGCCAAAGCGTGGCTTGAACAGCATCACCATGGCCGGCAGCAGGAACAGATCGCAGAGCAATGCCACGAACATCGCCAGGGAACCAAAGAAGCCGATCTTGGCGATGCCCAGGTAGTCCGAGAAACTCAGGATCGCAAAGCCCAGGCCCAGGATCATGGTGGTGAACATGACTGCCCGCCCCACGGTGCTGACCGTGCTGCGCAAAGCCTGTTCCATACTGCGCGTTCTGGCAAGTGCCAGGCGGTAATGTGTCATGAAATGGATGGTGTCGTCCACTGCAATACCGATGATCACCGGGGCGATCAACAGGGTGTCTGTGTCCAGTGGCATGCCCAGCAGCCCCATCAGGCCGAAGGCGAACAGGGGCGGAATCAGGTTGGGGATCATGGCGATCAGGCCCGCCTGCAGCGAGCCCAGGGTAAGGATCATGATGACACTGATCACCGCCAGGGCCAGGGCAAAACTGCGGTACTGGGACTGGGCGATTTCATCCATGGCCCGCATCATCAGTGGAATCGAGCCGGTGACTTCCACATCCAGTCCGGGATAGTCGGACTGCAGTGGACGGAAGACCTGATCGATTTCCTGCCCCAGTTCGCGGAAAAAACTCTGGTACTGGTAGGAGCCGGCATTATAGGCATTGATGGCGATATGCGAGCGGCTGTAATCGTCCGAGACAATACTGCGGCGCTCCTCCGGGTTGGAGCTATTGAACAGGTACAGGAGCTGGGAGACCATGACCGCCGAATCCGGAATCCGGTAGTGATCGGGATCGTCATGGTTCATCACCTGGTTGGTGTCCTTGACGATGTTGGCCAGGGAGTAGGTGCGCGATACCTGGTCCGGGTAGCGCTCGACGATGCGCTGCTGCAGTTGATCGATGGCCCGCAGCAATGCTGGTTCCACCAGGCCCTCACTGCGTCCGCTGTCGATCATGATGGAAATGGTCTGGGCCCCTGCCATATTCTCGTCCACCACGCGGTAGGATTCACGTGTTTCACTGCCTTCCCGGGTCAGTTCCGAAATGTTGCTGTCGATCTGCACCAGGGTGGCACCGTAGAGCGTGGCTGCAAACAGCGCCAGGAACAGCAGCAGGATGGTGCGTGGCGCGCGGGCGACGATATCCGGGCAACGCGCCAGGATGTTGTCCTGATAGCGGATGACCAGCCCGGCCAGGGCGAGCATGATGGCGACGTACAGGGCGATCGCCCAGCCCATGCCAGCCAGCATCAGGCTGGCCAGCAGCGCCAGCCCCAGCAGACGCCATTGGCGGGGCAGGGAGCGCCATCGCTGCAGTGCGGTCTGCAGGCGTCCTGGTCCGTGCGCCTGCGCCGGGTGCCAGAAATCCAGCAGGATGGGTAGTAACACCACGGTGAAGAAGAAGGCCATGAAAACACCCAGGGCCGACATCAGCCCGAAGACCCGGATGGGTATGAGATCCGACCAGGTCAGGGCCAGCAGGCCGCTCATGGTGGTCAGGCTGGTGACCAGGATGGCCAGGCCGGTTTTGTCATAGGCGCCCGCCAGCGCTTCGCTGTGCTCGATGTCCCGGCGCCGCAGGGAAAAATAGGCGCTGAGCACATGGACACAATCGGCAATACCCACGGCAAAGATCAACATACAGGTCAGGCTGATCAGGGTGGACATGGTGAAACCGGCCCCGGCAATGATGCCCCAGGTCCAGAGCAGGCTCAGGGCGATGGTCAGTATCGGCCAGACCACCGCGCTGAAGGAGCGGAACAGGGACCAGAGCAGCGCGACAAAAATGGCCACCATGCCGGCACCGAGCCAGATCATCTGCTGCAGGGCCTGGTACACCCAATCCATCAGGGGCGGATTGCCGGTGGGATGGAATTCAAGATCGTCGCTGTAGTCGCTGTAGATGGCGCGTACGGCGGTGTAGAAGCGCGAGTAGTCGAACATGTCGACGGTCTGGAACAGGGGCTCATCTACCGTGACCTCTTCGTCAAAGGCCAGGTCGAAGCTGTCCGGGTCATCAAAGGCGGAAAAGCTGTCACCGAGGCTGACCTCAGCCTGGT
>PWQG01000012.1 GCA_003556835.1 Gammaproteobacteria bacterium | reverse complement strand
GGGCAGGCCGAGGCGGATTTTCTCCGCCAGCAGGCGCACGCAGGCGGCGGCGGCGACCGAGTGGGTCCACAGGTCGCGGGCGCTGAAGGTGGACGTGAGCCGTCCGCCACGGAAGAGTTTGGCCAGACTGGCGGCGATGGCGATGTGCGGGAGGCGGCTCAATCGGCTCCCCCCACGGAAGCCCGGCATGTCGCCGTGTGTTGTATCACCGCTATCGCCTATCTCACCGCTATCGCTCAGGGCATACTGCTTCAGGCGGTCGGCCAGGTCTTCGGGGACGGCCACGGTATGCAGGGTGTCATTGATTGAGTCTTCCAGGGAATGCAGTTCCTTGAGAAAGTGTTCGCGGTCGCTGCTGCTGCGACATGCGTCAAGGAACTCCGGGTCTTCATCCCGGGGGTTGGAGAAGGCACGGGTGCGAAATTCCAGATCATCCATCGGGTCAGGCTCTTCTGGCTTGTGGCTGTGGGTCTTGGCAGCGGACGGTTTGCCGTCCGGCTCGGTTTTTATACTGTTGTTGTTCTCGGCTGTTGCGTCTATGTCCGTAAAGAACCGCTCAGGTCGGTAAAGCTTTCACGATTGGTCCTCTTTTTCTGTTTCCTTCTGATCCGGAACAAACACGTCACGCAGTTTGCTGCGCGCACGGAACAGTCGGGTCATCACTGTGTTGCTGTTCAGGTCCAGCATCTGCGCAATCTCCTTGCCACTGAAGCCGCCGATGACTTGGAGCAACAGCGGGTCCCGGTATTCCGGTTCCAGCCGATTGATCGCTGCATAGAGCAGGTTCCGGTCCATGCGCTGATCAGGCTCTTCCCGGTCAACTTCAGCGATGGAGACATCGTCCACATCCACCAGCTCCGGTCGGTAGCGCTCGTACAGGCGCGCGTTCTCCCGTCGCAGGATGGTGAACAGCCAGGCCTTTGCCGCCTTGTCGCTTTGCAGGCTGTCCAGGGAGCGCCAGGCGCGCAGGAATGTTTCCTGCACCAGATCCTGAGCCAGTGCCTGGTTTTTGCACAGCCAGAAGCCGTAGCGGTAAACATCCTGATAATAGGCGTCCACCAGCGCTTCATACCGCTGTCGTCTGCTCTTACCGTCCATGACCGGTGACTCGCTCATTTTCTTCGTAAACTACCCGCTTGAATGCGTATTGCTCAACAAGTCTAGCATTGACGATGGTAAACTGTTACCGCATTTGATTACCAATCCGGAACCTGATTCATGAAACGAGTAGCTATAGCCGGCGCGGCCGGGCGAATGGGGAAAACGCTGATCGAGGCGGTGTATGGTCACGAACAGCTCGAACTGGCTGTAGCCACCGCCCGGGCTGATGACCACGAAGTGCTGGGACGGGATGCCTCGCTGCTGGCGGGCCTGCCGCCAGGCAATGTTGTGGTGGCTGATTCACTGGAGTCCAGGGTGGATGACTTTGATGTCTTGATCGATTTCACCACGCCCGAGGCCACTCTGGGGCACCTTGCCGTCTGTCTGGCAGCAGAGCGGGGCATTGTCATTGGCACTACGGGCTTCTCGGACTCACAGAAACGACAGATCCGTGATGCCGCAAAGAAAATTCCCATCGTGTTAGCGCCCAATTTCAGTGTGGGCGTGAACCTGGTCTGCAAGCTGTTGGCCGAAGCTGCGCGGGTTCTGGGTGACGAGGTCGACATTGAGATCATCGAGGCGCATCATCGTTTCAAGAAAGATGCCCCCTCGGGCACGGCCCTGCGCATGGGCGAAGTGGTGGCAGGTGCGCTGGGGCGTGACCTGCAGGAAGTGGCGGTTTACGGTCGGGAAGGCATGGACGAAGAAAGGGATCGTCAGACCATTGGCTTCGCCACCATTCGTGCTGGAGACGTGGTGGGGGAGCACACGGTTCTGTTTGCGGGCATGGGAGAGCGTGTCGAAATAACGCACAAGGCCAGCAACCGCATGACATTTGCTCGCGGAGCCGTGCGCGCGGCGGCCTGGCTCGAAGGTCGCTCGCCAGGCCTGTACGATATGGAGGACGTGCTGGCGCTGTGATTCGTGATAGACAGCCGGGTTGCTTTTTCCGTATAATGCCGCCCCACTATGCAGAGCACAGACCACACTACAGGCATGCAATCAAAAGCGGAATGAAGTCCAGACTTCATTCCGTTTTTTTTCGATCCTGATTCGTGTTTTTTGGGGAGAAAACATTGGAAAATCCGGCAGTTCTTGCACTGGAAGATGGGAGCGTATTCCGAGGCAAAGCCATTGGTGCCCAGGGCCTGTCAACCGGTGAGGTGGTGTTCAACACGGCGATGACCGGCTATCAGGAAATCCTGACCGATCCGTCCTATGCCCGCCAGATCGTCACCCTGACCTATCCACACATCGGCAATACCGGCACCAACGAGCAGGATGAAGAGTCCTCCCGGGTCTGGGCTTCGGGTCTTGTGATCCGGGATCTACCCCTGTTGGCCAGCAGCTGGCGCCGGGAGCAGACCCTGGACGAATACCTGAAAGAGCGCAATGTGGTGGCGATTGCTGAAATCGATACCCGCCGCCTGACCCGATTGCTACGTGACAAAGGCGCTCTCAATGGCTGCGTGCTCAGTGGCGAGGAATTGGTCAGGCAGGGCGAG
>PWQG01000318.1 GCA_003556835.1 Gammaproteobacteria bacterium | reverse complement strand
GAAACTCATAAGGCGTCCTTTTTCTCATCCGGGGCGCCATGCGCCTCTTCTTCACTTTCAGGGTGCACCAGGTATTTCTCGTCACCAGGGTCCGTGGTCATGTCTTCACCCGGATCCTTGCCCGGATCGTTCTGGGGAATGAAGTCATGCTCGGCGCCGGGCACACTGTAGTCATAGGCCCAGCGGTACACGGAAGGCAGCTTGTCACCCCAGTTGCCATGCTTGGGCGGTGTATCTGGTGTCTGCCACTCCAGCGTGGTTGCGCCCCAGGGATTGCCTCCCGATGGCTTGCCGTGGCGCATGCTCCAGAAGATGTTGATGAAGAACAGGATCTGCACGGTGGCCACAAAAATGGCCGCCAGGGTGATGTTGGCGTTCAGGGCCTGTGCCGATTCGGGTACGAAGTCGGTGTTGCCCATGGCGTAGTAGCGTCGCGGCACACCGAGGAAGCCCAGGTAATGCATGGGCAGGTAGATGGCATAGGTGCCCAGGAAGGTTGCCCAGAAGTGCACCTTGCCCAGGGTTTCGTTGTACATGCGCCCGGTCATCTTCGGATACCAGTGGTAGAGCGCGGCATAGAGCACCAGCACCGGCGACACACCCATCACCATGTGGAAGTGGGCCACCACGAAATACGTGTCGGCCAGGGGCACATCGATCACCACATTACCCAGGAACAGGCCGGTCAGCCCGCCGTGGATGAAGGTGAAGATGAAACCGATGGCAAACAGCATCGGGGTGTTCAGGCGGATGTTGCCTTCCCACAGGGTCAGCACCCAGTTATAGACTTTCATTGCCGTGGGTATGGCAATCACGAGTGTGGTCGTGGCAAAGAAGAAGCCGAAGTACGGGTTCATGCCGCTGACATACATGTGGTGGGCCCAGACCATGAAGCTCAGGCCGCCGATGGCGATGATCGCCCAGACCATCATGCGATAACCGAAGATGTTCTTGCGGGCATGACAACTGAGCACATCGGAGACCAGGCCAAAGGCCGGCAGGGCCACGATATACACTTCCGGATGACCGAAGAACCAGAACAGGTGCTGGAACAGGATCGGACTGCCCCCATCGGTATCAAGCTGTTCCCCCAGCTCCATCATGGCCGGCATGAAGAAACTGGTGCCCAACAACAGATCGAAGCCCAGCATGATGGCACTGACCAGCAGAGCCGGGAAAGCAAACAGACCCAGGACGGTGGCCGTGAAAATACCCCAGATGGTCAGCGGAAGGCGCATCAGTGTCAGCCCGCGCGTGCGTGCCTGCAGAATGGTGGTGGTGTAGTTCAGGCCGCCCATGGTGAAGGCGATGATGAACACCGCCAGGGAAATCAGCATCAGCAGGATGCCCAACTCACTGCCCGGTGTGCCCGCACTGATCGACTGGGGCGCGTACAGTGTCCAGCCGGCCCCGGTTGGCCCTCCGGGTACAAAGAAACTGGCCAGCAGGATCAGCACCGAGAGAAAGTAGAACCAGAAGCTGAGCATGTTGAGATAAGGGAAGACCATGTCCCTTGTCCCGCACATCAGCGGAATGAGGTAGTTGCCGAAGCCCCCCAGGAACAGGGCCGTCAGCAGATAAACCACCATGATCATGCCGTGCATGGTCACCGCCTGGTAGTAGGCGGCCGGAGTCAGGAAGCCGGCATCGGGAAAGCCGAGTTGCAGGCGCATCATGACCGACAGTACCAGCGCGATCAGGCCCACGAATATGGCCGTGGCGCCGTACTGGATGGCGATGACCTTGTGATCCTGGCTCCACACGTATTTGCCAATGAAGCTGTGCGGATGCCCCAGCGCGTGCGGATCGTCGCGGTCTGCTAATGGAACGTAAGCCATTCAAATTCCTCCTGGTCCTGTCAGCCCCTTACGCGAGCGGACACTGCCTGTTTTTATTGTAGTGTTCGGATATAGGCCAGCACGTCCTGGACCTGCTGTTCATTACGCATGGCATAGACCATGGACGTCATCTGGTAGCCGTAATCATCGTCGCGGTGTTCGCCGCGGATGCCGTTACGGTAGTGTTCAAGCTGCAGGGCCATATACCAGTCGTCCATGCCCACCAGGTTCGGCGCGTCGGTGGCCCAGCTACCCCGTCCATCATTGGCGTGACAGGCGGCACAGTTGGCGCGGTAGATGCGTCCGCCACGTTCGATGTTACCGCCCTCCATGGTCACCGGTGCCGGTTCATCGCTCGGCAATGTCTCGATATAGGCCGAGACATTACGACGTGCCTCATCAGTGCCCACCACATTGGCCATGGGCGCCATGATCTGGCCGAATTCGTCATCCTCATGGGCGCCGCGTATCCCCTGCTGGTAGTAGCGCAGTTGCCGCTCCACATACCAGCTCTGCAACCCGGCCAGGCGGGGCGCGTTCATGTCGCGGTTGCCCTGGCCCTCCGGGCCGTGGCAGGCCGCGCAGGCGGCATATTGCTGCTGGCCCGCCTCGGCGTCGCCGCGCGGTCGCGACTGGGTTTCAGCAAAGGTAGGTTGTTCGTCCAGCCATTCATCGAATTCGTGACGCTCCACCACATTGACCCGGGCCCGCATGATGTGATGCCCCAGGCCACAGTATTGCTCACAGAGAATTTCGAATTCACCTTCCCGGGTCGGGGTCACCCACATATAACTGACCATTCCCGGAATCATGTCCATCTTGGCGCGGAACTGCGGCACGGTGAAGTTGTGCAGCACATCACGCGAGCGCATCAGCACCTTGACCGGCTCGTCGATGGGCAGGTAGATGACCGGCGTTTTTACCACGATGTCATCCTGTCCGGCCGGATCATCGGGATCGATACCCCAGGGATTCTCCTCGGTGATGTGACGGATGTCGGCCGCGCCCAGCTCACCGTCTTCGCCCGGATAACGGAAGGCCCACTGCCACTGCGAAGCAAAAGCTTCGAACTCATGTGCCTCGTCCGGCACGTTGACGAACTGGGCCCAGACGAACAGGCCTGGTGTCAGCATGGCAGCCACACCCACGGTGGTGAAGATGGTCAGCCCCAACTCCAGACGGGCGTTTTCCGGTTCATAGGTCGCCTCGCTCTTCTTGCCCTTTTTCTGCCGATAGCGGTAGACCGACCAGGCCATAAACAGGTTCACGGCAACAAAGACCAGTCCGGTCACCCAGAAGGTGATGTTGATGGTCATGTCGATATTGCTCCAATGCGAAGCAATTTCCGTGAAATACCAGGGAGTGGTGAAATGGAAAAGGACGGATCCAAGAACCAATAGAACCAGAATGACTGCAATGGCCATATGCTGTTATTCCTTGTAATTATTGATGGCAGAACAGGCAGGCCCGCTGGGAACAGCGTGACGACCGGAATCGGGGATGTGGATGCGTTGACTTCGAACGGTGTGGACAATCGCGTTCACAACGTTGCTCCCTCCTCTACTTTTGTATTGTTGGACGGGGCTGGCAACGTGCTGCACTGATCGTTGCGGCAGGCCGGTAAGGGCACTTGTCGACTGATCGTATAGTATTGGGTTTGGCGCCGCAAGCCCCGAACACGGACAAATTGATAGTGGAACTGCCCGTTCGGTCAGAAAGTGTGAGCTGCCCCGGAGCGATGAGAATGGAATGTCAGACAGGAGTGGACCCGGCGCGGTAGCGCCAGGTCCGGATCATTGCGGTCTCAGTGGGGAAGCCGGGTCAGGCAGCCTTGCCCGATTGCTTCTGCTGCTTGCTCTGGAGTTCCAGGTCGGCAAAGGGATTGAGGAAGTGTCGGTCGATGGCGGCAAGCTCCGCCTCGGGATGATTGCTCTCCATCATATCGCGGATCTTCTGGCCCTGGCCTTTCTTGGCGTAGATCAGGATCAGGTATTTGCCGGCCTCGATGTCTTCGGCGAAGTTGGCAATCTTTTTGTTCTGGCGGGCAATGCCTGTGAGGCCGCCGGACCAGGCACCAAAGCAGGTGGTCAGGAAGAGAATGGCCAGATAGCCTATCCAGTTCAGTTCGGCACCAAAGGGCTGTGTGGCTGCCGCCAGGGCCATCAATACGATGCCGCCCAGAAAGCCCAGGCCGGCACCGATCAGGCCGTCGCGAACCAGATCCAGGGTTTCCAGCCAGTTGCTCGAGTGCAGGTGCTCCTTCTGTACGATCCCGCTGTCATCCTTGCTGTGGATATGCAGAAACCATTCGTTGACCCCGATTTCCTGGATATCATCGGAAATCTCCTGAGTACTTTTCAGGGTCGGTGACAGATAATAAATGCATTTCATGCGGGTTCTCCTTTACTCACTGTTTTTATGTGGATCGCCTGTCTGTCTCTCGTTAAACTGCTGCTCCTTGATACTGCATTCCCGGGATACGCTGTACATGACAGGGACTGCTGCCTGTATGGTATAAGACCGTCAAAACGGCAAATTTTTCCCCTTATCATCTTTGACTGTACATCATTCCGGAATCCCTTGTCTGCGATTTTTTCAAAGCCGGCGGATTTGCGATACAATGCCCGTCCCGCAGAACCACAAAGCAGCGCCATCGTGCGCGAGAGAGAGCCCTCCGTGACAGAACTTAGCGGCAAGCAGAGCGCCACCTGGCGCGACTTCTACGAAATGTGCAAACCGCGTGTGGTGATGCTGATGATCCTCACGGCGCTGGTGGGCATGTTCCTCGCCGTGCCGGGCATGGTGCCGCTCGACATCCTGATCCTGGGTAATCTGGGCATTGCCCTGGTGGCCGCCTCGGGCGCCGTGGTCAATCACCTGATCGACCAGAAAGTGGATGCGCTCATGCGCCGCACCCACAACCGGCCCATGCCCCAGGGGCGGGTTGATACCCGGCAGGCAATCATCTTTGCTGCTGCCATCGGTGGCCTGGGCATGGCCATCATGCTGATCTGGGTCAATGCCCTGAGCGCCTGGCTCACCCTGGCCTCCTTTGTCGGTTATGCCTTCATCTATACCGGTTACCTGAAACGTGCCACGCCGCAGAACATTGTCATCGGCGGTCTCTCCGGCGCCATGCCACCACTGCTGGGCTGGTCAGCGGTCACCGGCACCATCGAGCCCGGTGCCCTGCTGCTGGTGCTGATCATATTCGCCTGGACCCCGCCACACTTCTGGGCCCTGGCCATCCATCGCAAGGAAGAATACGCCAAGACCGGCATTCCCATGCTGCCGGTCACCCATGGCGAACACCTGACCAAGATTCATATTGTGCTCTACACCATCATCCTGATCCTGGTCAGTATCCTGCCCTGGCTGATCGGCATGAGTGGCCTGCTCTACCTGGCGGCCGCCCTGTTGCTGGGTTTCAGCTTTCTGGGCTACACCCTGCTATTGTTGTTCCGGCCCAAACCGTCCACCGCCATGGACACTTTCCGTTATTCCATCGTATACCTGATGGTGTTGTTCCCGGTCCTCATGATCGACCACTATCTGTTCTGAGTGAGTGTTATGTCCAAGGTAAAACGAAATATCCGCATCACCCTGGCCGTGTGCCTGGTGTGGGTCCTCTTTGTAGGTTTTCTGACCTATAACCGCTATGCCGATAATAATCGTCAGGCGGCAGCCCCGCTGCCGGGGGAAAATCCTATGGTGGAGATGTCCACTGATGAGCTGCGGGAGATCGGGGCCCGCGTCTATGACGCGCCCATAGAGCTGAGCGGCTTTTCACTGCTGGACCACAACGGGGACGCCTTCACCGAGACGGACCTGGTCGGGCAATGGAGCCTGATCTTTTTCGGATTCACCAACTGCCCCGACATCTGCCCACTGACCATGCATGAGCTGGGCGGTTTCTATAACCAGCTCGAAGCGCTGGATGCTGCTGGCGACACGGACGTGATCATGGTCAGTGTCGACCCCTTCCGCGATGACACGGAGGCGGTGGCCCAGTACGTCAAGGGCTTCCACGAGGACTTCATTGGTGTCACGGGTGAATTCGAGGAAATCTCGAATATTGCCAGGCAGCTCTACATCGCCCACTCCCAGCCACCGGCCACGCCGCCGGAGGGCAACTACCTGGTCGATCACAGTGGCAATATCCTGTTGATAAATCCGGAAGGTCAGTACCACGGCTTCCTTGAATCCGGCATCCGTGCGGAGAACATCCGCCAGGCCTTCGAGATCATCCGTAACCAGTACTAGTTTCCCCAGCGAACCCCCGGTCAGACCCGCTGCCGCCACGGCCCCAGGTAGATCAGCACAAAAAAGCCGCAGGCGGCTGCCACGATCGAGGGTCCGGCCGGCGTGTCCCAGTGCCAGGACATCAACAGCCCCAGCAGCACCGAGGCGCAGCCGATCAGCGCAGCGCCCACCGCCATCTGTTCGGGTGTGCCGGCCAGGCGCCGGGCCGCCGCCGGGGGAATGATCAGTAGCGCCGTGATCAGCAGCACACCCACGATCTTCATGGCCACGGCAATCAGCAGGGCCACCAGCATCACCAGCACCGCATAGAGGCGTTGCACCGGCACCCCTTCCACTTGCGCCAGATCCGCGTGCACCGTCAGGGTCAGGAAGCGGCCCCAGAAGTGGTACAGCAGCACGGCCACCAGCATCGAGCAGATGATGATCCACCACATGTCCTCCCGGCTGACCGTCAACAGGTCCCCAAACAGATAGGCCATCAGGTTCACCTGCACCATATCGGAGAAGGAAATCACCAGCAGTCCGAAAGCCAAGGTGCTGTGTGAGAGTATGCCCAGCAGGGTGTCGGTGGCCAGCATGCGCTTCTGTTCCAGGCCGATCAGCATGGCCGCGAAGACCAGGCAACTGGTGATGATGGCGAGCTGGAAGTGCACATCCAGCAGAATGGCAAAGGCAATGCCCAGCAGGGCCGAATGCGCCAGGGTGTCGCCGAAATAGGACATGCGCCGCCACACCACAAAACAGCCCAGCGGACCGGCCACCAGGGCGACGCAGACACCGGCAATCACCGCGCGCAGGACAAAATCAGTCATGTTTTTTCCCGAGGACATCGCCGTCGATGCCGTGTTGATGATTGTGGCGGTGCGTGTAGACGGCCAGTGCTTCCGCCCCCTTGCGGCCGAACAGTTCCAGGTACGAGGGGTCGTGGCTGACATCCTCGGGTTTGCCGTGACAGCAGATGTGGTGGTTGAGGCAGATGACCTCGTCGGTCTGGGCCATCACCAGATGCAGGTCATGCGAGATCATCAGCACACCACAGCCCTGTTGCTGGCGGATCTCATTGATCAGGGTATAGAGCTCGGTCTGGCCCCCTACATCAACACCCTGGGCGGGTTCGTCCAGCACCAGCAGGTCCGGTTTCTGTCCCAGCGCCCGGGCCAGCAGGACGCGCTGTGTCTCGCCGCCGGACAGTGACTTCATGGACTGGCCCCGCAGATGGCCGATGCGCACCACATCCAGTGCGGCCTCCCGGTCCCGGTCCATGCGCCGGCCGGGCAATTGCAGGAAGCGCTCCACGGTGAGAGGCAGGGTGGCTTCGATCTCGAGCTTCTGCGGCATATAACCGATGCGAAGCCCGGTGCGGCGGTGCACGTTTCCGGATTCGGCGGACATCAGTCCCAGCAGAATGCGCACCAGCGTGGTCTTGCCGGCCCCGTTCGGACCAATCAGGGAAACCGCCTCGCCAGCCCGGATCTGCAGGCTCACGCGATCCAGTATGCTGCGCCCCCCGATCCGCAGGCTGATGTCCTCGGCCCGTATCAGGGCCTCACTTCCTTGCTTGTTATGCATTCGAAACCTGTAATTGCTGCCTTTCTGTGCAGAAATGTTGTATCATAACATTTTAACGGATGTGTCACGGAAACCCGATTCATGAATTCATTCTTGCACAGGCTCTGGTATGCCGCTGCCGCGCTGCGTCGGCCCGGTCGGCTGCTGCTGATCTGCCTGCTGATGGCCTGGTCGTTGCCGGCCATGGCCCAGGCCCGGGTGGTCGTCACCATCAAGCCGCTGCAACTGATTGCTGCCGCCATCACCGATGGTGTCAGTGAGCCGGAATTGCTGATTCCCGCCAATCAGTCCTACCACCATTTTACACTGCGCCCCTCCGCCATGCGCACCCTGACCGCCTCCGACCTGTTGCTCTGGGTCGGCCCCGAACTGGAAACCTATCTGGCGGACGCAGTCTATCAGCTTGATCGAAGCGGAGCCGTGGATGTGCTCCCCGTATCCCGCCTGTCCGATATTACCCGCCACAGTCCCCTGGGCAAAGCCCTGATCAGCGGTGACGGCGAGGCCCATGGACACGACCACGCCTATGATCCGCATCTCTGGCTGGATACCCGCAATGCCGAGCGGATTGCGCAAGCACTGCTCGAGCGCCTGTTGGAGAAGGATCCCGCCAACGCCGGCACCTATCAGGCCAATACCGATCGCTTTGCCGAGCAACTTCGGCAATGGCGCGAAGAGGCCGATCAACGCATTGCGGCCCTGCGGGACCGTGACTACGCCGTCTACCACAATGCCTTCCAGTATTTCGAGCGGGAGCATGGCCTGACGCCGACCCTGGTATTTGTCCTGGACGACGAAATCCAGCCCGGCATGCGGCAATTGCTGAATGTGCGTCGGGAGCTGGAGAACCGCCCCATGCATTGTCTGCTGGAGGATGGCACTGCCAACGCGGCGACCATCCGTACCGCCCTGGGCGATCTCGCTCTGCGCCGGGTGCAGGCCGATACCATGGCCGTGCAACTGAGCCCCGGTCCGGATGCCTACATTCAACTACTGGAGCAACTGGTCAGTGCCTACGAGGCCTGCCTCGGCGATTGAAATCCTGACCTGATGGACAGGTGGATGGCCCCAGTCGCTTCACAAGCGGGTCTCAGCCGTCATCATGCGGTAGAATGCCGGTATGCATTCACCACTCTGATTGAAACGGACCGCACCGCATGGCTGCCGACAACCCCCTGATCCTGATTGATGGTTCTTCCTACCTGTTTCGCGCCTTCCACGCCCTGCCCCCGCTGACCACCAGCAAAGGTCAGCCCAGCGGGGCCATCAAGGGCGTGGTCAGCATGATCCGCAGCCTCAAGAAGGACTACCCCGACAGCCCCATCGCCGTGGTGTTTGATGCCAAGGGAAAAACCTTCCGCAACGACATGTATGCCGAGTACAAGGCACACCGCCCGCCCATGCCGGACGACCTGCGCAGCCAGATCGAACCGATTCACGAGATCATCCGGGCCATGGGTCTGCCACTGCTCATCATCGAAGGCGTGGAGGCGGATGACGTGATCGGCACCCTGGCCGAGCAGGCCACCGATCAGCAACGCGATGTGCTGGTGTCCACCGGCGACAAGGACCTTGCCCAGTTGGTGAGCGATCACGTCACGCTGCTCAACACGATGAGTGGCGAGAAGCTGGACCGCCCGGGTGTGGAGAAAAAATTCGATCTGCCGCCCGAGCGCATCATCGATTTTCTCGCCCTCACCGGTGACAAGGTCGACAATATTCCGGGTGTGCCGGGTGTGGGTCCGAAGACCGCCGTCAAATGGTTGCAGGAATACGACAGCGTCGAGGGCATCATCGAGAACGCCGACAAGATCGGCGGCAAGATTGGCGAACGCCTGCGTGAGAATATCGACAACCTCAAGCTCTCGCGGGAGCTGGCCACCATCCGCCTGGATGTCGATCTCGAACTGGGCATTGCCGACCTGATTCCGGAGCCCGAAGACCAGACCCGCCTACTGGCCCTGTTCCGCGAGCTGGAGTTCCGCGGTTGGGTCAAGGACCTGGAAAAGGAAGGAGTGTCGGTTTCCGCCGAAGACATGACCGCCGTGCGCGGGGACCTGGGGGGGGAGGACGCCGACCCGGCCACTGAAACCGAGGTGGCGGCGGAAATCTACCAGCCCGAGACCACGGAATATGGCCTGATCGGCTCACAGGACGAGCTCGAGCAACTGGTGCAGGATCTGCGGCAGGCCGGACGTTTCGCCCTTCACGTCATCGATGATGGCGGGCATTATATGGAAGCCGGCATCATCGGCCTGTCCCTGAGTTTTGCGCCGGGCCGGGCCGTGTACCTGCCGCTCGGTCATGATGGACTGGAATCCGGAGGTCAGCAGCTCGACCGCAAGGCTGCCCTGGAAACACTGCGGCCCCTGCTGGAAGACCCCACCCTGCACAAGTTCTGCCATGACAACAAGCGCCTGCTGCATGTCATGGAGAATGCCGGCATTGCCCTGCAAGACAGCCGCTTTGACACCCTGCTCGCCTCCTATGTGCTCAACTCGGTGGCGGTCAACCACCAACTCGACGCCGTGGCCCGCCACTACCTGGACGAAGGCCTGCCCGATATCGACAGCCTGCTCGGCACCGGCCGCAAGAAGCTGGCCTTCAGTGCCCTCTCCCCGGAGCAGGCCTGCGAATACGGCGCCAGTCTGTCCGCCCTCATCTTCCGTCTGACCCATGTGCTGGAAGCCTCACTGGCCGAGAGCGGCAAACTGGCAGGGCTCTACAAGTACTATGAAATGCGACTGAGTCCGGTGCTGCAACGCATGGAGCGCCGGGGCGTGCTGCTGGATG
>PWQG01000159.1 GCA_003556835.1 Gammaproteobacteria bacterium | reverse complement strand
GCCGGGGTGGTTGATGGTCGCTGCAGGTAATCGCGGGAGCGACCGAGCGGTGACCACGACCATGTCCAGCGCCCTGGCCAATCGATTCTGCCACCTCGAGGTCGAACCCGATCTCGAAGATTGGGTGAAGTGGGCCAATGGTGCCGGAATTCATCCACATGTCACCGGGTTCCTGCGCTTTCGCCCGGAGTGTTTTCACGACATGGAGGGGGACCTGGAACGTGGCTGGCCCAGTGCCCGTAGCTGGGAGCGAGTCAGCGAAGTGCTCAAGACGGGGCGACTTGAAGGAAGCCTGCTGGAGTTGATGCTGGCCGGGCTTGTCGGACGGGGTGCGGGGCGCGAGCTTTGCGCATTCCTGGAGTGGGCTGTTCAGGTCCCCGATGCAAAGGAATTGCTGATGTCTCCCGAAGAATTCTGCATGCCCGAACGCGCCGACCAGCGCTATGCGCTGTGTGCAGCACTGGTTCATTACCTGTGGAACGGTCCGAAGGATACGCTACAGGAGCGGATCGATGGTTTCATCGCGCTGGGCCTGAAGATGACTTCCGATTTTGCTGCCATGGCGATGATCGATGCCTTTTCCGCTGCTCCGAAACAGGGCGATGGAATCAGTCAGCTGCTCTCCCATCCTCGTTATGGTCAATGGACTCGCAGGCATGGCAAGGCCTTTTCGCGACGACAACCGGGTCTTGCTGCATGAGTGGACTGGCCGACGCATGCGTGTCTTTCGGTCGCTCCCTGGGCCCCGAGGAACTGAAGGCAAAGAAGGCCATGATGGCCACCCTGGAAGAGGATCGGGTTCGGCTGCTGGCTTATCAGCCCTTTCTGGCAAGCCTGGCCATGCGCATGGACCTGAAAGCGGTCATCGATGCACGCCTGCCGACTGCGGCCACCGATGGCCAGCGGCTGTACTTCAGCGTGCCCTTCATGGCCGGTCTGAGCGAGGCGGAGAGAATGTTCGTGATCGCTCACGAGGTCTGGCATTGCGCCGCACTGCATTTTGCGCGGCGCGGCGATCGTGATCACAAGCGCTGGAACGTGGCCATCGACCACGAGGTCAACAACCTGTTGATCGGTGAAGGGTTGACGATGCCGGACGGCGGAATCCATTTTCAGGAATGGATCGGTCTGAATGCCGAAGAAGTGTATGACCGGCTGCCAAGCAGCGAAAGATTTCTTCCCGGCCGGGGGGCATCGGCGGATCTGCATGAATCCGCGCTGGATGACGAAGCCGATCTTGATGAAGATCAGCCCGTCGACCCGGACTATACCCCGAGCTCGGATCCGCGAATATGGCGGGAATGGCCCCGGCGAGTGCATGCCGCGGCACAGCAGGTCTACCGGCAACCGGGCAACCAGCCCGGATGGTTGAAGCGGCTGCTGGAACTGCACGGTCCACCGGCTCTGCCGTGGCAGGAGCTTCTCCGTCGATTCGTCGACCGGACCCGGGGTGAGCGCTACCAGTGGACGCCTCCCAATCGTCGCCACGTCACCCAGGGGCTGTACCTGCCGGGACGACGCAGCGGCGAACGCCTCAGTCTTGCGGTTGCCATCGATACTTCGGGAAGCACCTGTTTTGAAATTCCGATCTTCATGCGTGAACTGAATGCCATCCTGCTGAGCTACGGGCGTTTCGAGGTCCGGCTGTTGTGTTGTGACACCCGGGTGCATTTCGACGAGACCTTCAGCGACGAACGCACTTTACCCCGCAAACTGGAACTCGGGGGAGGAGGCGGGACGGATCTGAGGCCGGTCTTCGAGCGCTTGTCAGAATCCGGTACCCGGGCATTGATCTTCATGACCGATGGCTATGCCGACATTCCGCAACGTTCCCCGAACTGGCCCGTGCTGTGGTGTCTGCCCTCGACCGGGCAGAAGCCCGGTGACTGGGGGCAGGTACTCAGGCTGCCACCTGTGGTTGCAGCTGATTGAGGGTGGTTCCGTGGCCACGAACCTGCAAGCTCTGTTGCGAGGAAGCACGCCGGCAGCCGACAGGAAGTGGTTGAATCTCTGGAAACGGCTGCCGGCAGGTCCGACAGTCTGCTGGTACCCGTCGTCGGGCAACTGCTTTCGTGATCTGCTGATCTGGCGGCATTGTCCGGCACTGGCCGGTGTGCCGGAGCCTGATCTGTTCGTGCATACCGACTATGTCAACGATGACCGGTTACTGACCGGCTGGAAGGACAACCGCACACGGATCGACATCCTGGATGACGAGGAGCTCTTCTTCGACAGGCCGGTCGGGTACCGGGTCGACCCGGAGTTCGCTTCGCTATCCGGCCTGGCCGGTGAATCGCCGCGGGTTCGGTTGCTCCAGGTCAGGGTCCGGTGCCGGTCGACGGGCGAGCACCATCATCCAGTGGTGTACTTTCACTTCGAGAATTTCAATTGGTTCAGGGAAGTGGTCATGGGCCACGGTGTCGGAATCACCCACTTGTTCAAGTTGCGGGAAGGCTGTGGATTCGGTGGCTGTCGAACCAGCGTGTCCAACCTCTACCCGTTACTCTGGCAGATAGGCTGCCGGTACCTGGTCGCCGACCAGGAAGTTCACCTGCAACGCTCGCTCCTGAGCCGTTTGCTGCGACTACATGGCGGTGACGAGTCAATC
>PWQG01000363.1 GCA_003556835.1 Gammaproteobacteria bacterium | reverse complement strand
GGGTTGTCCTGCCGACGACGCAGACTGCAGAGCCCGATGACGAAGGGCTCAAGTTCCGGTGCCACAGGCAATGTCCTCACTGTCCGGCTCATGGGGCTGTTCTCGACCACCAGCTCCGGGACAACGGCGACACCGAAGCCCAGGCTGACCATGCTCACAATCGCCTCATTGCCGCTGACACGGGCATAGATGCGAGGCTGCAGGGCCTTGCGCCGGAACCACTCCTCCGTTCGGGTGCGCACCAGGCCACTCTCCGGAGCAATGAAGGGCAATTCGGCCCATGGATACTCCTCTCCCCGTTGCTCAGCCCGTTTCAGCGTGTCGCTCAGCGGTCCCTTCCGGGCCGGGCCAATGAACACCAGTGGCGAGCGGGTGATGTCCTGAAACACCAGCGTCTGTGGCAGGCGGTCGGGGCGCGCCGCGATGCCAATATCATCAACCTCATCCAGCACCCGTTGGATCGCCAGGGCGGAGTCACCGGTATGCAGATTGATTTCCACCGCCGGGTGGCTGGATCGGAACTCATCCAGTAGCGCATGCAGAAAGCTGTAGCTGGCGGTGACCGAGCAGAACACACTGAGACTGCCCTGCAGGAGTTCGGCCTGCTCATGCAATCTGCGCTGCAGGGCTGCCCAAGCGGACAGGGTCTCCTGCGCAAAATCCCGGAACAGCAGACCGGCCCGGGTCAGGCTGACAGAACGATTGTCCCGCTCGAACAGGGCTTCACCACACTCCTGCTCCAGCCGCTGTATGCTGCGGCTGAGGCTGGACGCACTGACGTGACAGTCGCGGGCGGTTCGCGCAAAATGCAGGGTCTGGCCCAGGTGCAGAAACAGTCGCAGATCGCGCAAGTCCATGATTAACACTCTCGTCAGATCAGAATTGAAAAACCAGGTTCGCGGAGCCTGGTAGGTGAAACCAGTATCCCGATATTAGCAATATTACATTGCAAATACTTCATTTTACGCAACATGGTTTTTACCCTATCATGCGCCCCGACATCAAAATTCCGGAGAATGCCCTATGAACTATTTCAACTCACTCCCGCTGCGACTGCAGCTCCAGCAACTCGGCAAATGCCGCTTCATGGACCGCTCCGAATTCGCGGATGGCGTCAACAAACTCAAGGGCAAGAAGATTGTCATCGTCGGTTGCGGCGCCCAGGGTCTGAATCAGGGCCTGAACATGCGCGACAGCGGCCTGGATATCAGCTACACCCTGCGTGATGCGGCCATCAAGGAAAAGCGCCAATCCTGGAAAAATGCCAGCGAAAACGGCTTTGATGTTGGTACCTATGAACAGAAGATCCCCGAAGCCGACCTGGTCCTGAACCTGACCCCCGACAAGCAGCACAGCGCCGTGATCGAGCAGGTGATGCCGCTTATGAAAAAAGGTGCCTGCCTGGCCTACTCCCACGGTTTCAACATCGTCGAGGAAGGCATGCAGATCCGCCCCGACCTGACCGTGATCATGGTCGCCCCCAAGTGCCCGGGCTCGGAAGTGCGGGAAGAATACAAGCGCGGCTTTGGTGTACCGACCCTGATTGCCGTGCACCCGGAGAACGATCCCAACGGAGACGGACTGGAAATCGCCAAGGCCTATGCGGCGGGCACCGGCGGCGATCGCGCCGGCGTACTCGAGTCCTCCTTCATCGCCGAGGTGAAGTCCGACCTGATGGGCGAGCAGACCATCCTCTGCGGCATGCTGCAGACCGGTTCCGTGCTCTGCTACGAGCGCATGGTCGAGAAAGGCGTTGATCCGGCCTATGCCAGCAAACTGATCCAGCACGGCTGGGAAGTGACCTCCGAAGGCCTCAAGCATGGTGGTATCACCAATATGATGGATCGCCTGTCGAATCCGGCTAAACTGATGGCCAACTCCCTGGCCGAGGAACTCAAGGAGATCATGGCGCCACTGTTCCAGAAGCACATGGACGACATCATTGAAGGCAGGTTCTCCGAAGGCATGATGGAAGACTGGGCCAATGACGACAAAAAGCTGCTGACCTGGCGCGAAGAAACCGCCGAAACCGCATTCGAGAAATCAGTGGCTGGCGACATGAACATTTCCGAGCAGGAATATTACGACAACGGCATCCTGATGGTTGCCATGCTCAAGGCGGGTGTGGAGCTGGCCTTCGAAACCATGACCGACGCCGGCATCATCGAGGAGTCGGCCTACTACGAATCCCTGCACGAAGTGCCGCTGATCGCCAACCTGATCGGCCGCAAGAAACTGTATGAGATGAACAAGGTGATTTCCGACACGGCCGAGTATGGTTGCTACCTGTTCTCCCACGCCTGTGTACCACTACTGAAGGACTTCATGCAGAAGGTCGACACGGATGTGATCGGCAAGGGTCTGCAGCTGGAGGACAACGGCGTGGACAATGCGGAGCTGATCCTGGTGAACGAGTCGCTGCGCAATCATCCGATCGAGGTGGTGGGACGTCGTTTGCGGTCATACATGACGGACATGAAGCGGGCCATCTAAGCTCGGGCATTGTTTGCTGCCCCTGCCGGATGTTTTGTACTTCGTAGGGCGAGCCTTGTGGGTGGTCACGCCCTTCAGGAGACGCCCGTGAATACATCCGTGTAGGGCTCGGCGGG
>PWQG01000074.1 GCA_003556835.1 Gammaproteobacteria bacterium | reverse complement strand
TTCTTCCGCGGTCATCGCCTGTCGGCCCGCAAATTGTTCAGGACGCTCCACCGGAGTCTCAGTGGAGTTGGTCCAGTCCCCCTGGAAATCAGGCCGACCATCCGCTGTACGCGGGATATCCACCGCCATACTCCACGATGACAATAACAGGGCCAGGCCCGCCACAGATAACCGCAAATCGCCTTTCATCGCATCTCTCCTCAATAATCCTGCGAAAGTCTAGCGCAAGACGCGATGAACGAGTGTTCCCATCTGTTACAGAGAACCCCAGCTTGATCCAGATCAAATCATGCTGCTCAGGCCATCATATTTTCCCTGACCGAGCGATCAACAGAAATCACGGGACGGCAGACGCATGTCGGCCAGCAGATGACTGAGATCAAACAGGCGCCGAGCCACCACATGCAGCACGGAGTCGGCACGTTGCAGTCGACCGGCAACCGCAAGCAATGATGCGCCCTGTACGACCCGATGATCACGCTCAGCCAATTGACGCCAGACCACGCAGTTCATGCAACCGGTTTCGTCCTCCAGGGTAAGAAAGGTGACCCCGGCTGCCGTATGCGGCCTCTGACGACAGCTGACAATACCTGTAACCAGTACATTGTCCCCATCACCCAGGGCCTCCAGATTCTCAGCCGTCAACACACCAGCACTTGTAAGGCGGTCGCGCAACAGGGCCAGGGGATGGCGCCGCAGGCTCAGTCCAGTGCTGTTGTAATCGGCCAGAATATTCTGCGCCTCATTCGCCGCCGGAAGCATCAACAACAGCTCACCATCAGCGCCATCGAAACCCGCCTGTTCCACCGCAGCAAACAAAGGTGGCAGTTCTTCCACACCGGCTGCCTGCCAGAAGGCCCGGTGTCGATCTCCGGCCAGACTGCGCAGCGCATCGGCGGCGGCCAGACTGTCGCGGTCGCGCTGGTCGAGACCGGCACGGCGCACCAGATCGCTGACACCGACAAATTCCGCTTGCAAGCGTTCACGCGCCACCGCCTCCATGGCTCGTCGTGACAAGCCCCGAACCCTGTGCAGGCCCAGGCGCAGGGCTGGCCTGCTGTTACCCTCGGACCACTCCAGGGTGGATTCGATGCCACTGCAGTTCACATCCACCGGCAGCACTTCACCATCATGGCGTCGCAGGTCCCCCACCAGCTGTGCCGGGGCACAGAAACCCATGGGCTGGCTGTTGAGCAGGGCCCAGCAGAAGACTTCCGGATAATGGCATTTCAACCAGGCGGAGACATAAGCGAGCAGGGCAAAACTGGCCGAGTGGGATTCAGGAAAGCCGTAATCGCCAAACCCCTTGATCTGCTCATAGATCTGGAGGGCAAACTCCCGCTCGTAACCCCGCGACAACATGCCGTCAACCAGGCGATCCCGGAACGGTTCCAGCCCGCCCTTGCGCTTCCAGGCGGCCATGGCGCGACGCAGACTGTCGGCTTCCCCACCACTGAAACCGGCCGCCACCATGGCAATCTGCATCACCTGTTCCTGGAAGATGGGCACGCCCAGGGTACGCTCGAGCACCGAACGCACGGCTTCACCCGGATAGCTGACCGACTGCTCACCTTTTCGCCTGGCCAGATAGGGATGCACCATATCGCCCTGTATCGGACCGGGCCGCACAATCGCAATCTGGATGACCAGGTCATAATAGTTGCGCGGCTGCAGACGGGGCAACATGCTCATCTGGGCACGGGATTCGATCTGGAAGACACCAACCGTATCTGCCCGACTGATCATTTCATAAACCGCGGGATCCTCGGCGGGCACCCCGGCCAGCGTCAAAGGTGTACCCCGGATTTCACTGACCTGGGCCAGGGCCTTGCGAATCACCGTTAACATGCCAAGCGCCAGGACATCCACTTTTAGTAGGCCCAGGGTCTCAAGGTCATCCTTCTCCCATTGGATGACGGTGCGCCCCGGCATGCTGGCATTTTCCACCGGCACCAGTTCATGCAGCGGCCCTTCACTGATGACAAAACCACCCACATGCTGTGACAGATGACGGGGGAAACCGATGATCTCCCGTACCAGCCAGCACAATTGTCGCAACCTGCGCCTGGCCAATTGCTCGGGCCAGATCGCATCTGGCGCCATGAACAGTCGGCCCTCGTCATCAAAACGCAGCTCCTCCAACAGAAAGTCGATCAGCTCCGGCCCCAACCCCAGGGCTTTGCCCACATCCCGGATCGCACTTCGACGCCGATAACGGATGACGGTGGCCGCCAGGGCAGCACGCTGCCTTCCATATTTTTGATAAATGTACTGGATCACCTCTTCGCGCCGCTCATGCTCAAAGTCGACATCAATATCCGGGGGCTCGTCACGTTCCCGGGACAGGAATCGTTCAAACAGCAATTGCATGCGGGACGGATCCACTGCCGTGATGCCCAGGCAATAACACAAGGCCGAATTGGCCGCCGACCCACGACCCTGACAGAGAATGTCCCGACCACGGGCAAAGACCACCAGATCATGCACGGTCAGAAAGAAATGTTCGTAGCCCAGCTCGGCGACCAGGGCCAATTCACGCTCCACCAGGTCGCGGACCCGTTGCGGCACCGCCACCGGCCAATGTTCATGCATGCCCTGTTCGGCCAAAAAGCGCAACCAGCTCTGCGGGCTGTGCCCTTCGGGCACCAGTTCGTGGGGGTATTCATAGCGCAGCTCATCGAGCGAGAAGTGACAGCGCTGGGCAACCGTCACGCTTTCTTGCAGCAATTTCGGTGGATAAAGACGGGCCAGTCGTCGGCGTGAGCGCAGGTACTGCTCGCCGTTGCGGGGCAGGGCGAAGCCGAGTTCCGCTACCGGTTTTGTCAGACGGATCGCGGTCAGGGTGTCACGCAGGGGACGGCGGCTGCGTCGATGCATCTGTACACCACCGGCAGCACAGAGGGGCAGCTGCAACGCCTGGCCCACAGCCTGGAGCCGGGCAAGCTGCTCCCGGTCGTCGCCCTGCAACCACAACTCGACGGCCAGCCAGAGCCGGTCGGGGAACAGTCGGGCAAGAAATCGCAGTGGTTCGCGGCTCTCCGCCAGATCAGCCGACAGTGATCCGGGAGCAATCCAGAGCGCCAGGCAGGCAGAGAGATTCTGCCCGGCCAGCATGTCCCGGCTCAGGTGATAATCACCCTTGGCACAATCCCGCCGCGCCAGGGTGATCAGGGCGGAAATCTGTGCATAGGCCTGCCGGTCAGGCGCCAACAGGACCAGATGGATGCCATCGTCGCTGATGAACTCACTGCCAACGATCAGCCGGAAATCCTTCGACCGCTCCGGCAGGCCTTTGAGAGCAGCATGAGCCCGGACCACGCCCGCCAGAGAGCATTCATCGGTGATGGCCAACCCCGAATAGCCCTGATCCATTGCCTCCTGAACCAGCTCCTCGGGAAACGAGGCACCACGCAGGAAGCTGAAATTGCTGATGCAATGCAGTTCGGCATAAGCCGGAAGAGACATTATGGAAATCCAGAATACTGTTTATACATACAGCATTCAGCATAACAAAAACCGGAAATGGGGACAGATTTATTTTTGCTCTTCTGGATCTGGGTGAGAGGGTTCGAATAGCCCGTGCGCAGCAGGGTTCATGTGTAACAGGGACAAGACAGCACCCAAGAACCTCTGAGCGGGCTCATGATTACTTTGGAGCTGGGGGGGGGGCTAAAGGAGCAAGGTGGGGAAGCGAAGCGATTTCAGGCCCTATCTTGAGGCCGGGTATAGCAGAAAAAAAGGGGACAGGCCTGGGCGGGTTACAAATACCCCGCCCAGTCCATAAACATAAATAGATCTGTCCCCTTTTTTACCTTTCCTCAGTCGCGGGTTGGCGGCGGAGGAATGATGGGCAGGCCATCACCGAAGGGATCACCCGGTGCACGCAGATGCCCGTACAACAGCTCTTCAACGAACTCGACGCACTTGAACTCGAGCAGCTTCATATTTGCTTCCTGACGACGATAGATCGGCATCTCGATCGTCCAGGGCTCCTCGAACACATTGGGGTCGGTGATGGTCGCTTCATAGTGGATGGTATTGCGATCCACCATGGTGTAGCGCTCCTGGACATGCTTGTCCCAGCCACTGTGGTGGTGACCGGCCCGGTCAAACCAGGATTCAGCCATTTGTCCATACACATCAATCACCAGTGTGTCGCCATCCCAGTGGCCCAGGTTGTGTCCCATCCAGGAATCGACCGCTGGCTCCAGGTCCGGCTGATCCATATAGACCAGGCGGTTGCTGCCGGAGTACTGATACGCAAACAGCGTGGTATCCGGAGCCAGGAAGATCTGGAAAGGATACGGCTTGTAGGTCGCACGCGGCACGCCAGGCTTGAAGCACTTGGTCACCGGATCACGCTCCAGCCAGTTGGCACGATTTTCCCGCTGGATTTCGCGCATGCCTTCCTTATACGGAATGGCTCCACCCTGAACCACGCCCAAGGTCGGGCGAACCGCCAGGTGAGCGCCAGCCTCAACCAGGGGACCATGCGCGGCGGGAGCCGCCTCCAGGTTCCAGTGGGCATTGTTCATGGTTTGCCAGATACCATTCATATCGGGCCGGCCATCGGGTGTACGCGGGATTTCATCCAGCGAAGCCGAGCCGCTCTGGGCCACAGAATCATCCACATTCAGCCAGAACACACTCACCACGGCCGCAGTGGCGGCTACAAGAGTCAAATTTACAAACGTCTTCTTCATGAATAACCTTATCCGTTCAGTGGAATATTACAGCTCGTCCGCACGCATGGCGCGGTTGTTCTCATGGTCCCAGGTGCCATCCTCGACACGCTGGCCCGCGAGAATATTGACCATGCCGTAGTTGCCTTCATGACAGGCATACTCGTGCAAACGATTGCCTTCTTCCTCCCACATCGGGAAGACCCCGACAATCTTGTCCTCGAAGGCCTTCGGATCCTGCACTTCGAACTCGTATTCCACAGTCCGGTCATCCACCCGCGTGAAGCGCTCGATCAGGAACATGTCTGCGGCCACGCCAGTACCGCGGAAGGACTGGGTTTTCTCATTGAAGTTCTTGGTCTCCACCACCAGGGTGTTGCCATCCCAGTAGCCCCGCGAATCGCCCCACCACTGCGTCATATGCTCGGGCAGGTGCGGTCGATCGTCCATTGGCACAATACGCGGAAAACCGATCATCTCGTTGACGATCACAAAATGATCCTCGTTCTGGAATAGCTGTACATTGTTGTTGTACATGCTGGGATTGAACGGCGGCACGGAATTGAAGCCAACGAGGCAACGCTCGGACAGGCCACGGTCTTCCGGGCCATCCTTGCCGATACCACCCACAGCAACACGAACGGGTCGCTCGCCATCATAGTCAGGTCCCAGACCACCGAAGGCTACGGGCGCCCCTTCGACGCGAGGCGGGGTGCGACCATCTTCCGGATAGATGATGATGGAGGTACGCAGATTGGCATCGGCCGGAACACCTTCAATCCAGAACTGGTTGTAACCACCAACACCGCCCTGGTCCGACTGGCCATCACTGGCTGCGGCCGCTTCAGCGATCCGTCGGTCACGCTCGATCACTTCTTCGACCGAGTCGTAGAATGCCTGAGTACCCAAATCACGCGGACGCTCCATGGGTGTGTTGGAACTGAAGTTGAAGACACCGCGCAGGTCAGGATCACCCCACTCGGTGCGCGGAGGCTCATAGTCATTGTCGGCCGAGGCCGGAACGCCTGCCGTCATGGCCAGCGATCCTGCCATGGCCGCTGCTATCGCGGCTGATAAAAGATACTGTTTTTTCACGTCATTCTCCTTGGAGAGCGGGTTTCTCAAACTCTGTAGTGCAGTCAGTTTAGTGTTTTCGAGCACTGCCGTAGATCAATTTATTACAAAATTCGTCCAATTGTGCGTAAATACCGGACTCGCGAGAGTAATCCAGCGCCTGATGTTATTCAAGCGTATACCTGATAGACCCGGTAAATTGCCCTTTTTTTACCATGAAAGGAAGAAGAGAGGCAGAGCTTGCCACGAATTGTCACACTAGCGGGCGTGGAACAGGCAATTCAGGAACTGCTGCGGGTCCATTCGCTGGCCCCGATGGTGTAGAGGACAGCAGGAGTTTCGGTGGGATCAACCGCCCGCATACCCAGTCGATCCGCCAGTCCCTGGCCGGCAACATTCTCAGCAGGTATGCGCACACTCACATTCTCAAGACCCAGATCGCGGAAAACCACCGCGAGCAGCGCTTCACCCGCTTCCAGGGCAAGACCCTGACGCTGCCAGTCAGCCGCCACTTCACAGTTGAACTCAGCACTGCGCGCACCGCGACCATGCAGACAGACACCGCAGCTGCCAATCAGTCGACCATCAACGCGCTCCAGCATGGCCAACTGATAATCGAGCCTGGGCTGGCAGTCAGCGGCGGCAATATAACCACGCGCCAATTCCCTGGAACGCTCCGCCGCAAGCTCTGCAGCCGGTTCATGAGGATGGGACACCGCATCACGGATTTGCGGATAACGCTCCACGTCCGCGCGGATGAAGTTACGCAGAACCATCCGCCGGGTTTCCAGAATAAGACTCATACCGCCGCTCGCTGTCGCCGCCAGACCGTGACCTGGGACACCACGTATTCATACTTGCGGCGGTGTTCCCGGATCATGAATGGCAAATCCTCATGATGCAGCAACTCGAAACCGGGTAGCAAGGCCGCCAGGCGCTCGCGGGTCGCCCCATTGTCCGCACCATCCAGAAAGCGGTCCGGCCGGGTGTGGGCTTCCAGCCAGGTGTTCGGGGAAGCGATCACCAGAATGCCATCCTCCGCCAACGGTGAATCGGGGCCAATGAATTGTTGCAGGCAGGCTGCCGGGTCCGGCATGCGGCATAAAAGGTTACTCAACAGGACCGCATCGAAACGGGCCGATGGTGCCATCAGCCCGGCGCCACGCAGGTCCGCCGCATCACCCTGGAGGAAGCGCGTGCGATTGCGCTCCACGGCGGGGTCGACCACGGCAGTCATCGGCGTGGTGAACTTCCCGGTTTCCAGTCGCTCATAGTGCAGCGCGCCCCTGTCGCGCAGGGTCTCGGCGGCACGGATGAAACGGTGACTGAAATCCAGTCCGGTGACATGACCAAAATGGCGCGCCAGCTCGAAACTGGCCCGGCCCACGGCGCAGCCCAGGTCAAGCACCGCATCATGCCGCCGACTGAACTGGCTCACCTTTTCCGCCATGGTTTCCATGAACGGAGGTGTCCGCGGGTGCCCGACAGCTTCGCTGATCTCCGTGTCCCGCTGCTCCTCGGGGCTGCCCCAATGGAACAGCATGTACTGGTTCAGCACCGCATCGTCTTCATACTTGTTGTCGGCCTGCGGATCCTCTCCGCCCTGCACCAGTCGGAAGCCGGCATGCTGGGAGAAATGCGGCCGGAAATGGAAACGCGCCCAGGCGCTCGCTTCATCACCGGTGCTGATGAAGGAACCACCCAGGATCATCTGGTGCTCATCGTCGAAACAGGGCGTGCTGAAGTCGACGTAGTAGGGATGGATGCTGAAGCCCGGCAGCGGGTGGAAGCTGTCTTCACACCACTGCCAGACATTGCCCAGCACATCATGGAAACCACGACTGTTGGTGAGAAACAGGTCCACCGGCCCTTCGCTACCGAAATGCAGGTTGTGATTGAGTGTGCGGCCCGCCATCGTGTTGGCCTGCATCACCGGGTCATGCTGCAGCAGGGCATCATCGCCGGGCAGCCAGTCACTGATGTCACTCAGGTTTGGATCACGTAGCGCCAGGTGTTCCTTCTCCTGCAGCAGCCGATAGGGCGGGCTGGCTCCATCACGCTCGCTGCGCCAGGCGCAATAGGCTTTTGCCTCGTAGTGATTGACCACGGCCGGCCAATCCCACTGCATGGGACGCACGCCGAAAGTGGTCCGCAGACGATAGCGGTGTGAACCCACCGGCCCATCCTGGACCCAGAAAGCCGGCCAGCGGGTGTTGCGGAAGCGGCGCCAGGCCAAGCCCTGCTCACCCCAGTATCTGTCTTCCAGATAAGCACCGCTGGCGACAAATTCATAGAACTCGCCATTGCTGATCAGCATGGCACTGGCATGAAAGGATTGCACATGGCGCGAATCGCGACCATATTCATTGTCCCAGCCGAAGGTCGGCCAGTCGCGGGGCTTACCCAGTGCCACGGTCTGCGTCGGCACCTCCAGCATGGGGTTGCTCGCCGGGTAATCGACTCCGGGCACCGGATTGACCGACTTCTCCGTGGCCTGTTCCTGTAATGGCAGATCAGGCCAGGCCCCGGGCGTGCGCACATATTTTTCCGGCAACTCCCGCATCAGCACACTCGAGGTCTCCAGATGGATTCTCTCATGCTCGAAGCACATGGCCAGGGCCCAGGCGGGGCTGTCCATGTCCACGGGTTTGTCCAATGCGGGATGACTGCGGATGATATCCCGGACCAGTTGATGGACCTGCTGCCGATAACTTCGCACCTCGTCCAGTGACGGCCAAATATCCTGCTCGCCGTCATGCAGATCGTCCCAGCTCATCTCGTCCACCCCGGTCTCGAACAATTCCTCGAACTCGCGATTGACCGGATTGTGAAGCAGGCCCGCAACCAACAGCTTGTTGACGTAGAAAGTCACCGGATGCGCATAGTAGAAAATCAGCGGATGCCGGGTCTTATGCCAGGGACGCACATAGTACGCTTCTTCGCAGGTCAGCGCCGAGAACAGGGTTTCGGACAGCGCCCAGGTGTTATCGAAATAGGCCAGCATGGCTTCCCGGCCAGCGCGCAGATCCAGCAATGGCAGGCTGTGCGCACGCTGTCCGCCCCAGTCCGGGCACTTTTGCGGATTGGGACGATATTGCTGGTCTTCAGCCACTTTCCGGGCACCTGACGTAGAAGCCACATTCATGGGCACTTGTATCTCCTGCTATTCAGCCAATTACGTTACACTACGCGGCATTGTCTCACCAAGGGTGGTAAGCCGCTCTGACCGCCGCAGACTTCGAGGTCCACACCGTGCAAAGCAAGCTCCCCAATGTCGGAACCACCATCTTCACCGTCATGTCGAAGATGGCTCAGGATCACAATGCCATCGACCTGTCACAGGGTTTCCCGGACTTTGATTGCCCCGCAGCACTGCGGGACCGGGTGACTCACCATCTCAATGACAGGCGCAACCAGTACGCACCCGCCATCGGCATCCCGGAGCTTCGCGAACAGATTGCTATCAAGGTTGAGCAACTCTACGCCTGCCGGGTGGATCCGGATCATGAAGTCACGGTAACCGCTGGCGCCACCGAGGCCCTGTTCGACGTGATCCAGGCCGTGGTGCACCGGGATGATGAAGTCATCCTCTTCGATCCCGCCTATGACTCTTATGCACCGGCCATCGAGCTGGCTGGTGGCCGCGCTGTGCGCATCCCCATGACCGTGCCCGACTACCAGATTCCCTGGGAACGCGCCGCCGAAGCGATCACGGAACGCACCCGCTTGATCATCATCAACTCACCACACAATCCGGCGGGCTCGGTACTGCAACGTGAAGATCTCGACCGACTGGCCGGGCTGATCCGCGATCGCAACATACTGGTGCTGTCCGATGAAGTCTATGAGCACATGGTTTTCGACGGCGACCGACACCACAGCGTCCTGACCCACGAGGAGCTGCGCGAGAAGAGTTTTGCCGTCTTCTCCTTCGGCAAGACCTATCATGCCACCGGCTGGAAGTTGGCCTATTGTGTGGCACCCGCACCACTGTCCGTGGAACTGCGCAAGGTCCACCAGTTTGTCACCTTCACCGCCACCAGTTTCATCCAGTATGCCATTGCCGACTTCATGCGCGATTGTCCGGAACACCACCTGGAGCTGCCCGCATTTTATCAGCAAAAACGCGACCGCTTCTGCGAACTGCTTGGCGATTCCCGCTTCACCTTCACTGCCTCGGCCGGCACCTATTTCCAGTGCCTGGATTACAGCGCCATCAGCGATCAGTCGGATGTCGAATTTGTGCAACACCTGACCCGTGAGGTGGGTGTGGCAGCCATACCGCTGTCTGCCTTCTACGCTGAAGCGCCGGATACGCGCATCGTGCGCTTCTGTTTCTGCAAGGACGAATCCACACTCGAACGGGCGGCAGAAAAACTCTGCCGGCTGTGAACGACGGCTTATGAGCATCGACCTGGGGCAGCTTACTCAAGACATACGGCAATGGGGGCAGGAACTCGGCTTCCAGCAGGTCGGCATCACCGATACCGACCTGTCCGCCCATGCCGAACATCTTGATCACTGGCTGGAGCAGGGCCATCACGGCGAAATGGAGTACATGCCGCGCCACCGGGACCTGCGCCTGCACCCCGAAAAATTACACCCCGGCACCTTGAGGGTCATCTCGGTCCGCATGGACTATGCGCGTAGCCGGGACAATCCCTTCACACCGATGGAGCAGGGAGGCCTGGCCTATGTCTCCCGTTATGCCCGGGGCC
>PWQG01000016.1 GCA_003556835.1 Gammaproteobacteria bacterium | reverse complement strand
GCGCCAAACCCAGAGCAAATGAAAGCGTCCATCGGGTCCGGGAGTCGGCATACCGCCTCCAGATATATAGGCACTCCGCTCTCCTTGTCCGTCAGTTAGAGGGGTATCAAGCACCCGTTCCCATTGCCGCTGGTCATCGTCATAGCGGTAGAATTGTTGGTCCCCCTGACCACTGCCACCATCCCGAAATGAAAAATAAATCGTTCCGTCAACAGTTATGAAGGTTGGATAATCCGTACGTTCATCTTCCGAGACCATATAAAGCTGTTCGAAGGCATCGATTGAATGAGGAGCCGCAGACCGATAGTAAATTGGCCTGGGTGGGGTTGGTGGCTCTTGCAGAAGATGTCTCCGGTAGCAGGTTATGTGAATGTAACCCGCACGATCCAGGGCGAGGGACAATCTTGCATGGCCGCCTGTTTGCCAACCCATCTGCACGGGAAAGCGGTGATACTGCCATTGGTTGGAATCCAGCTCCCGCTGAGCCAGGGTGAGAAAACGATCATGATCAAAATACGCAACATACTGACGCCCATCACGGGTAAGGAGTTCCGGTGGCCCGGCCCGGTGTACCGACCAGACGGGCGCAACATCAATCTGCTCCTGAATGATGGCGACTTCTTCGTCCGCTCCACGCATCGGTAAACAGCCAAACGAAAGGAGTGATACCAGCATGGCAAGACTCCAATTTGTGAATAGTTTTTGTTTGGGGGTAATTTTGATCACCTTTCAGGTACTCGTATATCAATCATAAATCAGGTAGAGTGAGCGGAGTTCACGAAAGGCAGCCACTTCATCCTCCCAGGCAGCGATCACCTCTTCAGCGATGGCACCGCCGATGAACAAGTCATACATCCGGTCTGTACCACCCAGGCGCGCAAAACGGGCCCTGTTGAACAGTGCTTCACGCTCTTCATCAGGCACGGTCGCGTAAAATACCTCGAGCAGGTGCATGCCGGCAGCTACCGGCACCACAGCATGCGGATCTTCCACGATGTATTTCACCCCCTGCAGCTCCTCACCGAGCAGTTTTGGCCGTGACGACATGCCCTCGATGCTTTCAGGCGTAAACGTCACCGGCTCAAATCGCAAACCAGGCAGGTTGCGATTGTTGAGCATGGCGGCCAGCTGTTCGCCATCTGCCCATGGCGCACCGACCTGCAGAAACGGCTCATACGTGCCGCGTCCCTCGCTGGCGTTGGTCGCCTCAAAATAGCACGAACCGGGGTAGACCAGGGCGGTCTCAAAATCGGGGATGTTCGGACTCGGCGGAATCCACTCCAGATCGGTGTCGCTCCACAGCATGTCGCGGGTCCAGCCGCGCACTTCCACAACATGCAGATCCAGGGCAGCCACCCCTTCCATAAACTGCTCTCCCCGGATCATCAGCGCCAGCTCACCCACCGTCAACCCATGGGTGACTGGGATGGGAAATTGCCCGACAAACGACTCAAAACCGGGCTCAAGTACGAATCCTTCCACCAATTCACCTCCCAACGGATTGATGCGGTCCAACACTACAAAACGCAGATCCTGCTCAGCCGCCGCCTCCATGGCCAATCCCATCGTGCTGATGTAGGTATAGAACCGCGGGCCAATATCCTGGATGTCGAAGATCAGCGCATCCAGACCCTCGAGCATTTCAGGGGTGGGCTTGCGGGTCTGACCGTAGAGGCTGAACACCGGCACGCCGGTCTGCTCATCGACCATATCGTCGATGCGGGCACCGGCATCGGCATCCCCGCGGATACCGTGCTCCGGTCCGAACAGCGCCACCAACTCCACGTTTTCGGCTTCATAGAGAATATCCGCCAGATGACGGTCGCCCACCATGGCCGTGTGATTGGTGATGAGTCCGACGCGCATGCCGTCAACGACGCCATAATCCTGCTCCACCAGACGCTCGGCGCCGGTCCTGATCTCGGGGGCGGCAGGTTCACGGTCGGCGGGACCGCAAGCTGTGAAACCGGAGACGATGAAAACCGCAAGTATGGTTAAGACAGCCCCGTGAATGGTAATAATGGATTCTGATTTATTCATGGTAAAGTATATTATTGGGTTAGAAAAACGATCTTACCGCACTTTATAGTGGAATCCGTCGTCTTCGATCCAGGTCCACACGGTCAGCGGAACACTTTCCACGCTGTTGTGGCTTACAGCTCTGACGATGTAGACGGCGTGCGTTTTTTCCCCGGACCAGCGGTCGACAAACTGCCGCTGTCCGGTAACGTCGATCAAATTCTGCGGAGAGAATGCCGGAGGGGTCAACGCCAACCCGCCATGCTCCCTCTCCATTGCCTTCCGGTGCTCCGCAAACTGGCCGGACGGCATGTCGGCCCGGTATACGACATAGCGCGCTGCTTCGGCGTAGTTCTCACTTGAACCCGGCATGGCAGCTGTCCTGGACGGATCAGGCCGGGCCCAGGTCAGGATCACGCGCCTGTCATCACTCCAGGAAGCCGATAATTGTTCGACCGGCGGCGGCGGGGCCTGACTCTTCCAGGGCAACGACGGAGTGAGTGCGGGATAGCGGTATAGTTCGCTTCGGAGCACATCCGTGTACCCTTTCGGATTGGCGATCAGATGCTCGGTGCGAAAGAAGATGTTGCCCTGCACATGGCCGTT
>PWQG01000130.1 GCA_003556835.1 Gammaproteobacteria bacterium | reverse complement strand
TTCGCCGGCGCATAGCTGGGCACCATCACCTGCTCGTACAATGCTCTGTCAGGGTGTTCTTGTGTCATGTCTATCGTCCTTGTACTTACGTTCTTGCAAATGATATCACCGTCGAATACGAATGTTACATAACTGAGACATGATCACAGATCAGGAACACTAAATCGCGGCGCTGCTTTTGACAGCTTCAGTCGAATGTGGCGAAATGAGGCTCAATGAAAGTGACAGTAAAGGAGTCACTGCCCATGCGCATCGCCCATCTTACCACCCGCCCAGCCAAACTCAATTCGGTGACCGGTAACACTCATGCGCTTGTCTGCGCCGCCCTGCTGTTGTTCGCGCACTCATTCCTGCACGCTGACGGTGATTATACTCCGCCACGTACCGAGCACGGCCTACCGGACCTTCAAGGCAACTGGTCCATTGCCACACAGACCACACTCGAGCGCCCTGCGCGCTTCGACGGACGACTGGTGCTCACGCCAGAGGAGGCCAGGGAACTGGAACTGCAGGTGGAGGCACGCAACCGCGCTGCTGATCAGCCCAGCGATCCCGAGCGTGGTGCCCCGCCACCGGGCTCCAACGTAGGTGGTTACAACGCATTCTGGATGGACCCCGGTGACCGTATGGCCGTGATCAATGGAGAGATCCGCACCTCCATTCTCATCGACCCACCGGACGGCCGCCTGCCCTACAATGACACCGGCCGCGCCAACCACATTGAAACCATGCAGATGCGTGAGTCCTACGACGGCCCCGAAGTCCGCCCCCTGGGTGAACGCTGCGTGGTGGGCTTCGGCTCCACGGCGGGGCCGCCCAAACTGCCAGTGGCCTACAACAATCTCACCCGGATCGTGCAAACCCGGGACCATGTGATGTTGCTGGCCGAAATGAATCATGATGCCCGTATCGTGCGTATTGGCGGCGAGCTCGAAGGGCCCACGAACAACCCCTGGATGGGCGACTCCGTCGGCCGGTACGAAGGTGATACGCTGGTGGTGGAGACCACCAACTTCCATCCGCAGCAAACGCTGCGCTCCTCACTACGCCACCGCTTCTATGGCTCCACTGACATGCATGTGGTGGAGCGGTTCACGCGTGTGAGTGAAGACGTGATTCTCTACGAATTCACCGTCACCGACCCGCAGAATTACTCTCAGCCGTGGAGCGGTGAGCTACCGATGAACCGCACGGATGCGCGCCTGTTTGAATACGCCTGCCACGAAGGCAACTACGCCATGCCCGGCATCCTCGCCGGCGCCCGCCGCGCAGAAGCCGAAGGCCGCCCCTACGCCCCCACCTACAGCACGGACTTCTAGCGCGCCACACTCACACTTCGAGCATCATTGGGCACTAGAGCCAACGCCCCCTGAGAATCCGGCAGCACGTCAGGTTTGGGGCGTGGGGGCGCGGGCAGGGATCGTCTGTCGCCATGGATGGCGACAGTCGAGCGACCCACGGAAGGGTTCAAGCGTATCCCAGCCCGCGCCCCCACGCCCCAAACCGGGCTACGAAGCACCAATTCAATGGGACCGGATCAGGGGGACCGAACCGCATGCATCCGCATATTGATCATCCGCAAGGTAGCCTTCACCGCCGCCAACACCTGATTCGAATGCACCCCCCGCGTTTTCAGCGTACGTTCTTCCAGGTCCCAGGTGATGATCGCTTCGGTCAAGGCACTGGTGTCACCGCCGCGTGGGATATGTACCTCGAAATCCAGCAATGGCGGCATCCTGAAATCGTGCTTCACCAGAATCATGTTAATGGCATCGATGAATGCAGCAAAACCGCCGTTACCGGATCCGGAGGCCGCATGAGACTCGCCATCAATTTCGATCCGGATGCTCGCGGTGCTGTCGACATCAAGGCCACTGCTGATATAGCAGTTTTTCAGTTGCACATAATGATAGTCACGGCGCTCCAGCACATCGGCTATGATGAACGGCAGGTCATCCGCGGTGATCACGGACTTGGAATCACCCAGCTTGACCACCTCTTGCAGCACCTTGCGCTGATCCTCTTCGCTCAACTCCAGCCCCAGTTCGTCAAGATTATGCGTAAGTGATGCCTTGCCACTCATCTTGCCCAGGGCATAACTGCGCTTGCGGGCAAAACGCTCCGGGCGCAACTCGGTGATGTAGAGTCCGCCCTTCTGATCGCCGTCAGCATGGATGCCGGCGGTCTGGGTGAACACATCGGTCCCCACCACAGGGGCATTATCCGCCACCCATTTGCCCGAGAAATTCTCCACCAGATCGCTGACCATCATGATGCGGGTCTCGTCGACCGACAACTCCATACCCAGTTTGTCGCGCAGCACCACCGCCACTTCGGCAAGCGAGGCATTGCCCGCCCGCTCGCCCAGGCAATTGATCGTGCAGTGGATGGAACGGATTCCAGCCTTGACGGCCGCCATGACATTGGCCGTGGCCAGGCCGTAATCGTTGTGCGGATGAAAATCGAAGCGCAGCTCTGGAAAGCGTTGCACCATATCACCCAGGGCGGCGGACACATCGTCCGGTGTCATGACCCCGAGGGTGTCCGGCAACATGTAGTGCCCGATGCCACAGTCACGTATTCCCTCCAGCAGCGCGTACACATAATCGGGACTGTCCCGATATCCGTTCGACCAGTCCTCCAGGTAGACATTGACCAGCAGTCCCTGCTGCTGTGCATAGGCCACTGTTTCGCGGATACCTTCAACATGCTCTTCCAGCGTCTTGCCAAGTTGTTCCCGGCAATGTTTCTCGCTGCCCTTGGTCAGCAGATTGATCACCCGACCACCCGCGCGCACAACCCAATCGACACTGGCCTTGCCGTCCACAAAGCCGAGCACTTCAATACGGTCATCCAGGCCTTCTGCGGCAGCCCAGGCATTGATTGCGGCCACCGATTGCTGCTCACCCTCGGATACACGGGCGGAAGCGATCTCGATGCGATCAACCTTGAGGGCCTGCAACAGGGCCTTGGCTATCTGGAGTTTTTCCTTGCCGGTGAAGGAAACACCCTGGGTCTGTTCGCCATCACGCAGGGTGGTGTCCATGAGCTGGACATGCTGTCCGGGCTGATAAGACGGGGTGCGGGAGGCGGAAACACCCGCTTGTCCTGGATTTTCTGTCATAATATCGGGTCTTTGACGGGGCAGCGTGGCCGGAAGGTTGAAGCGCTGATTCTAACAGCATGAATCCGGGCATAAAAGCGCCAGAAGCCACTGGCAAGGGTCAAGTTTCACGGTATTCGGACGATGATTGAGGCATGATGAAAACACGCACCCTACTGATATGGATCTGCCTGCTGGCCGGCGGCGGCAGCCTGTACGCCGATGAAACACTCCCCTTCAATCCGGAACGGCTCTGGCTCCCGCCCAGCGCAGCCAGCCTGCGACCGGCCCTGGAAGAGGCGGCCCGCCGCGCATCGCGGGACCCGGAGTGTGCAGAAGTGCTCTATGGTCGCCTGAACAACTGGCGCACGGAACAGGGCGATCCATCCATGACCATCCTTTGCCAGCGTGACGCCCGCAGCACCTTCGACCTGGTCTATCGCGTTGCCGAACTCAGCGTGCACGAAGAAGAGGAAATCCCCGATTTTTCAAGCCGGGATGCCGAATCGAATCTGGAGACTCTGCGACGCCTGTTGATGAGTGAATCGGAGTCCGGGGTGACTGCGGAGCCCGAGACAGAAGCATCCGACCCCGAGCGCCAGAGCACGACGGATGAAGCGGACCGTAGCCTGGAACTCGATCTGGACGAATTGCTGCGCAACCGGAACCAGAACGATCAGCAGGAGGCGCCACCCGAGTTGTTCTGATGCTTCCTGTAACCAGTATCAGCAACCGTGTAAAATCCAATCATGGCCAAAAAGACCGAAAAAGTACTTCTCAGCCTGGAGGAACAGGCCGCACTGCCACGTGCCGGCTTACTGCGACGCCTGGCAGCCCTGCTGTATGACATGTTTCTGGTGGCTGCCATCTGGATCTGCCTCGGCTTTGTTCTGCAACTGCTGTTCGGGGAAACCACCGAACTGGTCGATGGCGAGCTGCAGACCAATCCCGTGCTCTCCAGCCTCTATTTCCTGATGATGATCAGCAGCGCCGCCTACTTCTACATCTGGTTCTGGCGCCGCACCGGCCAGACCCTGGGCATGATTGCCTGGCGCATCAAAGTGATCGGCACAAATAACCAGCCACCGGATATACGCGCCGCCCTGATCCGCTTCACCCTTGCCTGGCCAGCCTTTTTCCTGCTCGGCCTGGGTTATCTCTGGTGCCTGATCGACCGTGACGGCGACGCCCTGCACGAGAAATTTTCAGCCACCAAAACCATCCTTCTGCCGAAGCACGCAAGACCTTTCTGAACCACTCCCGGGAGTGACAAAGGCCGACCGGAACACGGAAAACCATGGTGTCCGAACAGCAAGATTTCGTCAGCTCATCCAGAAAGCAGTGGAGCTCGGAGCCCGCATTCATTGCCTCCATGGCAGCGGCCGCCGTAGGTCTGGGCAATCTGTGGCGCTTTCCCTACATCATGGGCGAAAACGGCGGTGGTGCCTTTGTGGTGGCCTATCTCATCGCCCTGGTGGTAGTGGTATTCCCCATCATGGTGCTGGAGGTTGCGGCCGGCCGACTGGCACAGGGCAGCACGGTACAGACCTTCCGCCAGGTCAACCGCTTCGGCACTGTCTACGGCTGGTTTGTGGTACTTATCACGATGGCCATCACCAGTTATTACCTGGTGATCACGGGCTGGACCCTGGGATACACCGTGGACTCGGTCCGCGATGATCTACGTGTATTCGATGAGTTCAGCGCCTCCTGGAACTCACTCTGGTACTTTATTATCGTGACCATCCTTGCCTTCCTGGTGCTGGCAAGGGACATCAAGGCCATCGAATTGGTATCAAAAATCCTGATGCCGGTTTTGCTCGCGGTCATGTTGTTCCTGGTATTCATGGCCAGCCGTACACCCGGCTGGGGCGAGGCGCTGGACTTTTTCTTCCGTGTTGACTGGGGACGGCTCAATGACGGCACTCTCTGGGCCTTCGCTTTTGGTCAGGCTTTTTACACCCTCGCGATCGGACAAGGGTACCTGGTCACCTATGGCAGTTTCATACCCCGCAAAACTCATGTGCCACGGGCCTGTGTGATCGTTGGGATCACTGAAACCAGCATCGCCCTGATTGCCGGCTTCATGATCTTCCCCTTTGTCTTCAGTTATGGTCTGGAACCCGGCGAAGGCAGTCAGTTGGCGTTTGTCACGCTGCCGCAGGTGTTTGCCGATATGCCGGGCGGCGCCTGGATTGCCATCATCTTCTTTGCCCTGTTCTTTGCTGCCGCATTCAGCTCCTGCCTGGCGGGGTTGAAGGTCATGACCGCGGCCGTCGCGGAAGAGTTCCGTCTTTCCAATCTGCGGGCGATCAGCCTGGTCACAGTGGTCATGCTGCTACTCGGCACCGCTTCGGCATTGAGCTTCACACCACTGGAATGGCAGATTGCCGGCAAACCCGTACTGGACGTGATTGACCAAGTGGCGGGCGGTAACGTGATCATTTTCTCCGGGGTGGTCGGGGCGGCCCTGTTCTGCTGGTTCATACCGCCATCACGCATACGTACCGTCCTGGGCACCGGCAATCGCTGGTGGGAATGGCGCATCTACCTGGTGGGGCGATATCTGCCCGTAGTGGTGCTGCTCTGGATCATTGTCTCCTACGCCCACACCCAGGTGATGAGCTGAACACGACCCGGTTACACCCGGCGCAGCATGAAAAGCCCCAGGGAAGCCGCCACCAGAATCGGTAGCAGCACGGCGAACAAAGGACTGAAACCGTACAGGAGGGTCGTAGGCCCCAGCATTCGTTCAGCAATGGTGAAGGACAGGGCAATCATGATGCCTACGAACACTCGATAGCCCATGGTGGCTTCACGCAGGGGGCCAAAGACAAAGGAGATCGCCAGCAAGACCAGGCTGATCGTGGCCAGGGGCTGCAGCAGCTTTTTCCAGAAAGCCAGGAAATAATTACTGCTTTCCAACCCTTCGGACTCGAAATACCTCGCGAACTGATACAGACCACTGATGGACTGACGATCCGGGCGCACCAGCAGTACACTGAGAAGTTCCGGCGGCAGATCCACATGCCATTCATATTGCTCGTGCCCGACAACCTCGGTCCGCTGATCATGGAACCGGGTTTCCTGCACCTCTGTCAGCAACCAGTGCCCTTCCGCATCAAGGTAGCGACCATGGGATGCAAAGCTGCTGCGCAGCAGTTGCCGGTCACCATCAAACTCGTAACGTGTGACACCATATACCTCGCGCCCTCCAGGCACGACTGCATTGATGTGTACGTAGGTATCGCCGATCTTGTGCCAATTGCCCCGGCCCGAACCAATGGCTTCTCCGCCACTCAGCACCATCGCCTGGTCGCTACGGGCTTTCTGTTCCGCCATCGGTGCCAGCCATTCCCCGAGAACCAGGGAAAACGCCATGACCAGCAAGGTCGGTTTCATCACTGACCAGATTATACGCCGGGTGGTCACACCGGCAGAACGCATGACCACCAGCTCATTGCTTGAAGCCAGCAGGCCCAGTCCGATCAATGCGCCACCGAGCGCTGCATAAGGCAGTAGCTCATAGATACTGGTTGGCGTGGTGAGTAAAACGAAAGCGATCGCATGACCGCTGTGATAGACCGCCGTGGTATCCCCCAATTCATCAGCCAGGGAGAAAATCAACTCGACAGCAACCATCAGGGCCAGCACCATGAGCATGGCCATCAGCACGGTCCGTGCAAGATAACGGTCCAGCAGTTTCATGCACCCGCCTCCGCTGAAGTCCCATGCGCCGCCGTGCGTGGTCGCCGCAGCCGTGGACGCGAATGGTTCCACAGCAGCAACACGGCGAGCCCGAGAAACAGGATATGGACCCACCACATTCCGGGCAGAACACCAGCTTCCCCGCTCTGAATACGCTCCCGCATCAGCTCAAGCAGCAGGAAATAGGCACCGTAGATCAGCGTCGCAGGCACCAGCTTGCCGAAACGTCCCTGCCGCGGCTTGACGCGACTGAGTGGCAAAGACATCAAGGCCAGCACGGGTATGATCAGCACCACGGAGAAACGCCACTGCAACTCTGCCTGGAAGGCCGGATCAGTGGAACCGAACAGCTCGCGGGTCGGCAGTGCCGTCTCTCCCAGTACAGGCGCGATATTGACCTGCTCCGGTAATAATATGCCCTGCTCCTCGAAACGGGTGACCTGGAACCCGGCAGTACCCGGCACACCTTGATAGAAATAACCGTTTTCCAACAGCATGAAACGCCGGCCACTGTCCTCATCAAGTACCGGTCGCGCCGTTTCCGAAACCATGACCTGAAGGCCGGCATCGGCAGTACCCTCCGGCGCGTCACGCAGCACCACAAAAGTGTTGTTCAATTGCCGCCCGAGATCCGTCTCCCCTATGGTTTCCGCATAGGTCGTGCGCATGCCCTGATTGAAAGCCTGGAATTGCCCCGGCACGATGAGATCCAGCTCGGTCAGCTCCTCCTGCATCTGTTGCAGGCGCTGGGTACTCTGCAGGCCTAGCGGTGAAACGTAGAAACTGAGCACGGCAACCACAACCGCCACCAGCACGGAACAACTCATGGTTATTCCCAGCAGTTTCTTCTGGCTGAAACCGCAGGCCTGCAACACCGTCATTTCACTGTCGGCATGCATGCGCCCGTAAGCCAGCAACACCCCCAGGAAAAAAGCCAGCGGTATGATGATCAGAAGAAACTCGGGAATGCGCGACAACATCAGCAGCACCAGTATGTCGGTGGTCAGCTTGCCGGCCACGGCATCTCCCAGATACTGAAGAAACCGGGAAGTGAAAGAGACGAACAGCAGGATCACGGTGACCGCAGTCATCACCTGAAGTATCTGCGTACTGAGATAGCGGAACAGTATCACGGCGATCCTAGTCGGATTCGGTGTCACCAACCAGGGTCTTGAAGGCTGGCGGCACGGCAGCAATCTTGTGCTTGTCGAAATCGAAGAATACCACGCCCATCTTGGCATTGCAGACATTACGATCAAGCGCGGAGTTGGTCACCTGAAAGCAGATGTCACAGCCATAGCGATTGAATGTGCTGACGCCCACCTCGATCACCAGCACATCGCGCGCGAAGGATTCAGAGCGGTAGTCGATGGCCATGTCCGTAACCACCATTCCCAGTCCGAAGATATTCGATTCGGTGAAACCCAGCTTGGCCAGAAATTGCAGACGGGCTTCATGCAGGATGTGCACCATGGCCACACTGGTGAGATGACGCGCGTAGTCCAGATCACTGAAACGCACCGGGTGCTCCATGGTGAACAGGAACTCTTCAGGCATTTCTATTTTCACGCGGGGCATAGGGGCCTCCAGAACGTCAACTTCAATGTAAGACCGGGCCGGAAACACAAGGTTCCAACGGTTGTCCGCCGCCAGATTGGCTCGGGCGGGCAATTTTAATCAGTCAAATTGCATAAGTACACTTCTGTCGGGTCGAATGGGTCCAATTCCTGATCAACACAACATGGATGGATTGCTTAAATCACTGAATATCTTTAGGATTGTCGCCACACTTTCTGGTTCGAGGCAAAAGGAATGACAATCAAGTTTCAGTTACAGGGTACTGATCCCCTTCAGAAGACCACTGACTGCCTGGTGCTGGGCATCTGGGAAAAAGGCGGCACCCCGACCCTGACCGCGGCCGTTGACAAGGCCAGCGACAAGTTGATCGACAATGTGAAGCGCAGCGGCGACATCAAGGGCAAGGCGGGCGACACGCTGTGGCTGCACATCCCGGGCAAACTGAAGGCCAAGCGTCTGCTGCTCGTGGGTTGTGGCGAGGAGAAAAAATTCGACGCCAGGGCCTACGTCAAAGCTGCCCGGGGCGCCGCGAAAGCCCTGCTGGGCAGCGGCGCCAAGAATGCCATCATCGCCCTGCCACAATTACCGGTAAAAGATCGCAGCGAGGAATGGGCGGTCAGTCAGCTCGTGCGTGAAATCGGCGCTACCGAATATCGTTACGACCAGACCAAAAGCCGTAAAGCGGACCCGATAAGCCTGAAAACCGTGCACATCGCTGCCGGTAGCAGCCGCAAGAGCCTGAAAGAATCCGTCGAAGTCGGTGCCTGCACCGCCAACGGCATGAACACGGCCCGCGAGCTCGGCAACCTGCCGGGCAACATCTGCACTCCCACCTACCTGGCCCATTTCGCCAGTAAACTGGGCACCAAGCACAAGAACCTCAAGACCCAGGTACTCGGCGAAAAACAGATGCAGAAGCTGGGCATGGGCTCCCTGCTTTCCGTCGGACACGGCTCCATCGAAGAATCCAAACTGATTGTCATCGAGCACAAGGGTGCGAAAAAAGCCGACAGCAAACCCTATGTCCTGGTCGGCAAGGGCATCACCTTTGACACGGGTGGTATCAGCCTCAAACCCGGCGCCGGCATGGACGAAATGAAATTCGATATGTGCGGCGCCGCCACCGTGCTCGGCACCATGCAAGCAGTCGCTGAACTGAATCTGCCGATCAACGTGACCGCAGTGATTGCGGCCGCCGAGAATATGCCCAGCGACAGGGCCACCAAGCCCGGAGACATTGTCACCAGCATGTCCGGTCAGACCATCGAAGTCCTCAATACCGATGCCGAGGGACGACTCGTGCTCTGTGATGCCCTGACCTATGTGGAACGCTTCAAACCCAAAACGGTGATCGATGTGGCCACGCTGACCGGTGCAGCCGTAGCGGCCTTCGGTGATGTCGCCTCTGTTGTGCTGAGTAACCACCAGCCGCTGGCCGAAGAAATTCTGCAGACCAGCCAGGAGGCCCAGGATTACGCCTGGCAACTGCCAATGTGGGACGAGTACCAGCCCCTGCTGGACAGCAACTTTGCCGACATCGCCAATATAGGCGGCCCCAAGGCGGGCACAATCACGGCAGCCTGTTTCCTGTCACGGTTCACAGACAAGTACCATTGGGCCCACCTGGACATTGCCGGCTCGGCCTGGCTGAGTGGTGCCCAGAAAGGGGCAACCGGACGTCCCGTCCCCTTGCTGCTGGAATATCTGCGCAAGCAGAAAGCCTGATATCCCGCCTGCGTCGCGGTTCCGTCATGGATTGCTTTGACGGAACCGTTGCACAACGCTACCGAACAGATACACCAATCCGCCTGCCAGCATCCCCGGCAGGATCTCATAAACCGTATCCACGATCTGCTGGTCCAGCATCTGATAGGCAAACACGGTGGCCGGCCCGGCCACAATCATGCTGACCGCCAGCCACTGCGGCGGGCGCCCCCCCAGGGTATAGACCAGCAGCAGCGGCGCAAAGGCCGAACCCAATCCAGACCAGGCATACAATACCAGGAAAAAGACAGATTCATCCGACACCAGGGCAATGGTCAGGGCCAGCAGGATGACACCCAGGGTCGCCATCCGCGTAGTACCGTAACCATGCCATCGATCCGGTGCCAGATCCCGACTGATGGCGGCAGAACAGGTCAGGATCAGGGAATCGGCGGTGGA
>PWQG01000264.1 GCA_003556835.1 Gammaproteobacteria bacterium | reverse complement strand
GGTTCCCTGATGTTGCTTGTTTCGTGTACAGGGACAGTGGCTGTTACGGGACACGATTCTGCTGCGCGGTTGCCATTCGCCATTGACGATGACCAGGCCCAGGCGCCGTTTGGCCAGGACGTGACTGATGTGGTCATAAACTATTCGCGCGCAGCGCCAACGGTGGGCGCTGGAGGGATGATTTCCGAAGGTGCCATGGAAGAGTTTCGGGATCACGGCTTCCGGACCGTGGTCAGCCTGCTGACCACCCCTGAAGGCGTTGAAACCCATACAGACTGGGCTACTGATGCCGGCATTGCTTATTACAACCTGCAGGTGACCGGTCAGGGGCCCGATGATGATGTGCTGGGCCAGTTCAAGCAGATCATGGCGGATCCGGACAATTACCCGGTCATGGTGCATTGTGGCAGCGCGTCCCGGGTTGGTGCACTCTGGGCACGCTATCGCATTGACATGGGTGTGCCGGTGGAAGTCGCCTTTGAGGAAGGCAGAACAATCGGCCTGTCGCCGGGCATGGAGAATACGGTGCGTGAACAACACGGATACTGAAGAGTACGCTCATGCTACGTGTGCAGGCTTTTCCTGTGAATGCCGTACGATCCACGGTCACCCGGCTGCTGCTCCTTGCAGCAGCGTGGGCGTCAGTCGCTTTCCCGGCCGCCGTCTCTGCCAGTGACTACGAAGAATGGAGCGCGGAAACCCGTATGTCACTGGGCTTTCGTGTCAATGGCGACGCAGTCCGGTCTCTGCTGCCGGAGAACTGGACCGTCGCCGCAGCTACCGAGGCACCGGAGCAGGTCAATCTGACCCTTACCTTCATGGATCGTCACGTGATTCTGGACTCGCAAGGCCAGCCGGTCGGCACCGGTAGCAGTCGTTATATGGTGATGTCGGTGCTGGCACGCAACGCCCGGGGCGAAAACAGCATATTGATCATCAACGGGATCTCACCGGAAGGCACGGGAGCCTATGAGGTCTATCAACCGGCGGTTGTCGCGGTGGCGGAACGGTCGTTAAGTGGGCAGGACGACAGCAAAGCGCGTGTGGAGGAAAACTGGGAAATGGTGGCCGACAGTGGGGATGCCGCCAGTTTGACCTTACGTTATCAACAAGCGATTCCGACAAGACGGCAGTCGAGTGTTGTCATCCGCTCAGGCAGGCATACTGATTACACCCGTACCTACACCATCGATCAGGCCAATGATGCGCTGGGTGTGCCCGGTGTTGCTGACAGCCGTATCGAATCATTCAGCTTTTCAGCAGAAGGACCGCTATTCTCCCGTCTGTTCGATGGCAATGAAGTGGTTACCGGAGTGACGTCTACGCCGTGGTATCACAGGGAAATAACCATCCCCTGAAGATCCGACGACAGGTCGGTCACCACGGAGTCGGGCAGGTCGTAAAAGCCGTAGGGATTCAGAAACTGCCTGCGCCAGAAGAAGCGCTGATCGACTTCCGACAGCCCGGCCTCCCAGCACACTGCGGGGTAGTGTTCCGTGATCCCCTTGGCCTGCCCGCGCATGATGTCCAGAGCATCGCTTTCTGAAAGCTGGAACGCGGCCCGGGCGGCCAGGCAATTGCCAAGCTGGCTGAGCCGGTTGGCGCCGTGGATGCTCATGGCCTGCGAGGCTTCCTGTCCCGTGCGTCCCTGCGGGCAGATATCGTAGGCCGGAGTGAGCGTGAGCTGTTTACCGTCCCAGAAGGCTGCGTGATTGCGGGCGTGATCGTCCGTATTACCCACCAGGATGTTGAAGACCATACGCCGGTAAAGTTCGTGTAGCGTATCCCGCGGTTCCGTGAAGCGCTGGCGGATCTGCTCGGCGAGTTCCTCGTAACTGGCGTACCGGGCTTCCTGTTCAGGGATCCCGAATATTGTCAGGCCGGAGACCATGGCCTTGCGACACCATGCCCCGGTCTGATTCCGGTGGCGGTCAAATCGCTCAATCAGCAACACATCCTTGCCATGGGCCTCGGTCAGCTCCACCGGCGCGGCATCAATGCCGACCTTTTCTGCCAGCTTCATGGCGATGTATTCTGCCTTGACGACGCTGTAGGTGTCGGTCGAACTGGAAAACTTGGCAATGTAGTGCCGCTCATCCGACCGGATCGTGGCTTTGGGCCGCGCACCGCCGATACTGGAGCCATGGACCAGGGCCTGATCCAGTTCTTCTGGCAGGGGCTGGCCGCTGTCGACCAGTTCGGAGGCTTTCTGTAGGTCTTCCAGGCTTGCGGCGCTCTGATTGCGAGGGCGGTAGACCGTTGCTGATTCCTGAAAATCGAGATTGCCGATCCGGTTCGATCCCGACAATAGAAGGCAGGCGAGTTCGTCGAGTTCAGCGAGATCAATATCGTCGCTCTTCTTGGCGGTGATCTGATTGATGATGACACGGCGTCCCCAGGCATCGGGTGAACCATCCCGGATACAGCTCGGCATGTCCATGCGGGGCAGCAGGTCGATCCGGCCCGGCCGGAGGGGGAGTTCCGGTTCGTAGAGGGAGACGGCATCCTTCCTGGCCAGGTAGCTGCGACCGTAATTGAACACGAGTCGGCCGTCCCGGTACGCCAGACGTCCGCAGACCACCGGCTCGCTCTGATCGGCGAGCCAGATCCAGACATAGGCACCTTTCGCGCCTGCATCGCTAGAAGTCATCGAAGACCTCCTCGCGATCC
>PWQG01000276.1 GCA_003556835.1 Gammaproteobacteria bacterium | reverse complement strand
TTTTTCAGAGGCTTGGCTTGGTCCGACCCGGGTCGCGGCCCATAAAACGGACGAATAAGGCGAACAATCGCCCCATTTTTGGAAGCTGTTTAGAGATTTTTCAATGGCTTGGCTTGGTCCGATCCGTGGCGGCCGTGAAACCCCTACTATGGCTTGCGCGGCGTGCGGGCGTCATGCAAATGCATTACAATCGGGTCACGATTGGATTCGTGGAGATCAGTGATGGCGGCCAACAATGCTCTGGTGCAGACCCGGGTCGATCCGGTTGTGAAGGATCGCGCTTCCGCGGTTCTAGAGGGGCTCGGGCTGACGGTTTCGGATGCGGTCCGTATGCTGCTGACGCGAATTGCCAACGAAGGTGCTCTGCCGCTCGAACTGGCGGTGAAGCCAGAGGCGTACGATGCATGGTTTCGCGCGAAGGTGCTGGAAGCGCTCGATGATGTGGCGCCGCATCTCGAACACGAAGAAGTTGAGGCGCAGTTTGCTGCGAAGCGGAATGCTCTGGCGGAGAAGGCGCACCGGTGAGGCTGGTATGGACGCGGCTTGCGGTGGAAGACCGCGAGCAGATCTTCGACTACATCGCATTGGACAGTCCGTCCGCGGCATTGGCTGTGGACGGAGCGCTGAGCAAACAACTGAACCTCTTGAAAGAATTTCCGGAAATGGGACGTTCCGGCCGTGTGGAAGGTACCCGGGAACTTGTCGTTCAGGGAACGCCGTTTATCGTCGCATATCAGGTGCGTAATGATTCGGTGCGCATTTTGCGCATCCTTCACGGTGCCCGGTTGTGGCCAGATTCACTATGAGTGGCACCGCCGAACGCAACACCCGCGGCCTTCCCGTTAATACCCGCCGATTCGTGTTCGCTCACCGAGTGATCCCCGTCGCCCAAGTCAGCGCCCATGGCTGGGTTGGAAAATCGCCGCGCGGCGCGCAGCGCCCAACTCCGTTCCCACGGTGTGGTGTGGTCATGGAGAGGGCCAGGGCGTCTTAGCGGGGCGTTTCTGGGGTCGAAAACGGGCGAATAAGGCGAAAAATCGCCCGTTTTTGGAAGCCGTTTATCGATTTTTCAATGGCTTGTCTTGGTCCGACCCCAGAGGGGCGCTTGGCTTGGTCCGACCCGGGTCGCGGCCCATGGATCATCCCGGCTGGGTGCCGGGCCTATGATATGCTCACAGCCATCAATCAACAGCTCCACGCGCTGGGGTGAGGCGTCATGCGGATGGAAGAACTGCTATCCAGAATTCGCCGTTTGCCGGCGTTTCGTCAGCAGGAAGTGATGGACTTCGTAAGCTTTCTCGAGCAGCGTTCCGGTCCGTCCGCAGAGGCCGGCCATGCTGACTGGTCGGACGAGACCTTCCAAGCCATGAGCGTCGACCAGGCCATGAGGGGATTCGATGACGAACCGGATCTTTACTCGGAAGCGGATCTCCAGGAACGCTGGCAGTGAAGCGAGGCGGCCACATCGCTCTGATGCCTTTTCCTGACAGCAATCTGCGGCAAAGCAAGAAGTGACCGGTGCTGCTGTTGCGGCAGATGGATGACGGCCAGGACGACTGGCTGGTGTGCATGGTTTCCTCGCGACTGCATCGGGCGCATCCGAGGCTTGATTGGGTGCTGAGACCGGAAGATGCAGAGTTTGCAGCATCCGGGCTCAAGGTGGCCAGCGTGTTTCGGCTCTCACGGCTGGCCGTTCTGGAAGGCTCGCTGCTGCTGGGTCAATTGGGGGAAGTCTCAGACTCGCGTTTGCGTGACCTCAGGCAACGATTGGCTAACTGGCTGCTGAGCGCCCCCGAATAGCCATCAGCATCAGGCTGGCCGGCTGAACTGGGACCAGTTCAGCCGGCTCTTACAGCGTCAACCGCTCCAGTCTGAACGTGTGGTTCACAGTGTGTATGCCTGCCCCGAGGAGCCGGATGCGTCAATAGTGCAGTCTGGATCTGTGGGAGTCACGGGCGGGCAACGGCCCGTGACCAGGAAGACCCAGTTCCGTACAGAATCGGGTCAGGGTGCCTTGGCGGGGCGATTTTGGGGCCAAAAACGGGCGGATAAGGCGAAAAATCGCCCCATTTCTGGAAGCTTTTTATCTTTTTTCAATGGCTTGGCTTGGTCCGACCCGTGTCGGGTTTTCAGCGCAGATTTCTGGTAATTCGCCTTGGCAGCACGGCGTGTGACCAGACGATCCGCTCTGAAGGTCTGGAATTTCACGGCATCGGCGCCAGCTGCCTTGGCCGCAGTGACCAGTTCCAGCGCCAGTTCCAGCGAGCCGTTGTGGTTGACCCCGGCCTCCGCGATGATGAAGGTGCGCGGCAGTTCGCTCATCTAACCTTCCTGGTTGGGGCGCCGTAAAGGCCCGGCTCCGTGATGTCGTGGACCACGATGGCGCCTTCCAGCACCACGCTGCCATCACCAAGCATGACGTCGTCGTGGAGCGTGGCCGATAAGAATGATCATCTTCGTGGTGTCTTCTCGTCACCGCTCAGTGGCTGACCGGGGAATCATTAGGCCTTTCACCGCATCATCGCGCAACCTGAGCGCGCCTTCCATCGCATGGTCCAACTCGCCCCGGTTCCTGACCGTTTCGAACAAGCTCTGGTGGCGGGTTAATTCCAGTCGATCAGGAAGGAGTCCGTCGGAGTCGTTTGACGATTTTTCAATCGCTGCGCTCGGTCC
>PWQG01000422.1 GCA_003556835.1 Gammaproteobacteria bacterium | reverse complement strand
TCACGGCGATCACTGATGCCTGCCGTGTTGACTGCCGCGCCCTCTGGTTCCATCCGGCCGACGCCCCTCATGCCACGCATGCCCCGGCCCATGCCGGCCATGAAGTCACTGGTCAGGGCTTCCATGAAAGCCACAATGTCGTCGATCTCCGTGCGGCTGAGTTCCTTGTCCAGTTGATGCTCGGCCATCTCTTCCACCGCTTCGGCCAGCGTCCCGATACTGCCGTCATGGAACCACGGGCCCGATTCAGCCACATTGTGCAGGCCCGGCACTTTGAAGACATGAAGATCCCGTTCCCGCCCGCTGCGGCCAAACACACCTTCATTGGCCGCGCTTGCGATACGCTCATTGTTATAATATGGGACCAGGGCGCCCAGTTTCTGGTAAGAATTGCCGCCAAGATTGATACCATTGTGACAACTGGCACAGCCCGTGGACTCGAATAGTTCCTTGCCGCGCATCTCCTGCGCCGTCAATGCCTGGTCATCACCGGCCAGATAACGAAGAAAGGGAGAGTCCGGGCGCACGAGGTTCACCCGCTGGAAGTAAGCCAGAGCGTCAGCCAGATTACTCGCGGTCACCCCGTCAGGATAGATTGCCAGGAAGCGGTCCGCATAGCGCTGGTTTTCGCGCAATTCGACCACCAGAGCATCCAGGTCATGTCCCATCTCAACCGGATTCTCGATCGGGCCCAGTGCCTGCTCGGCCAGATCCAGTGCCCGACCATCGCGGAACTGGCGAAAGTTGAATACCGCATTGAAGGAGCTGGGGGCATTGAGCTCACCGAGGGCACCACCAATTCCGCGGGCAACGGGCAAACCGTCACCACCGCCGCGCATACCCGAATGACAACTGTTGCAGGCAACCGTCCCGTCTCTGGAAAGACTGCGTTCATGGAACAGGTCGAAGCCAAGTCGTTGCCGCAGCGGATCCACCTGCTCTTCGAGCTGCATCGGTATCGGACGAAACGCGGTCTGTGCCAATGCGTGGTCGGCGTTGGCATGGATAGCCGGCTCATGACCAAGCGCCTGCTCGAATGCCAGGTGCGCGGGATCACGATCGGCCAGCACCAGGGTACTACCCAGGGCTGCCATGGCAATGCTGGTCTGACGGACAAGGCGTTTCAACATTTTGTGGTATCTCCCGCTAACCTGATCTGAATGTATGTTCATTGTAGTTGCTTATGTTGTCGCTAGAGGTGTGACATGATGACGCAGGACAGCAAGGACCGCAGATAACATACGGTACGGATCCTGCCTCGACAGACTGGAACCAGCGCACTACTTTTTTACGGGACGTCGAAGGGAAACTGCCGGAGGGACACATGATCGGGCCACGCCTTACCCCCAATCACGGGGTACATCACAGCAGTTGTACCACTGAGCGCTCAATCACTCGACATTGAAACGGGACACGACGTCTTTCTCGACCCCTTCACGGAGATCGATTATGTGCTTTCTCCCGAAAGCTCACTATCTCTTGGTGTTGGCAAGCTCCGGGCCATAAGATGGTGACATGGATGTACCGATCATTCAGATAGGGCTCAAACACTGCTTCACCACCCGGTGGCAAGGAAATCCGGCGCGCTCAGCGCTCGGGATTGAAGCGCGGAAATCCTTCCAGGTCCTTGCGGTCGAAAGACCTGGCTCCAGATAAGCCGTTGCAGTAAAAAACTTCCTACTCGACTTTCAGACGGTCATTGCGAACCAGAAACCGGCCATTGATGGTCAATGCCAACGGCTCCCCTCCAAGCGGTGCGTTTTCCGGAAGCCCACGCTGCGCGTGAATATGCAGATGCGGCTCGGAGCTGTTGCCCGAATTACCGATCTCACCCAACTCGTCACCGGTTTCGACCACATCACCTTCCCGAACCCATACACCACCCTGACGCAGGTGAGCCAGCACAAGATAAAATCCACCGCAGTCGATGGCGACAAAGTTCCCGGCCAGGTTGACCGGATCCATTTGTGGCACTTGCATATCGGGCAAACTGTCGACCACCAGGGCCACAGTTCCGTCGCAAGGTGCCAGAACAGGGGTGCCGAAGGTTTTGTAGCGCGCAGGGTCGGCAGGCCACCAAGCATCCATATGGGAACCCCAGGGGCTTATTGTGAAGATATCCAGGGCCCGGCTTTGGCCTCGCCATGGAATAAACCGCTCCTCTTCAGGATCCAGCGTGCGCAGGTAGGCATTCACTCCGGCATTAGAACCGCCATGCGCCACCAGAAACGTTCCGGGCCCGAAGGGTGGCGCGATGTCGACCATCCCAACGGCTGGCAACCGGCGCCCTTCCAGGGCGGATACCGTTAAGTACGTTCCCACAATACCAAACGCGGCGACCATCACAAGCATTGCACTTTGCAGCGGTCCGGCCGACCACAGAAGGGTCGTGTCCACCCGTCCATTGATGAAGTGTCGAAGCACAATCACCACGTACACAAGGCCATAAAGATAAGGCACCCAGAACGGGGGCATGGCCCATAACGCAGCCATTGCGAGCCCCAGCAGAAACAGTCCGACAGACAGCGCCTGCAGTGAAAAAGCGAGTACTCCGCTCACCGCGTACAAAGCCAGCCAGGCGAGCAATAAAACCGGCAGAAATACCTGAACAAGCAGCACGAACAAAGAATTCACTTAAAGTTACCTGAAATTTTATTACCATCACTTGTCAGGCGGC
>PWQG01000144.1 GCA_003556835.1 Gammaproteobacteria bacterium | reverse complement strand
TCTGGGGGGAGAGAAATTTTCTTGAATTGGCGCACCCGGAGAGATTCGAACTCCCGACCAAGTGGTTCGAAGCCACCTACTCTATCCAGCTGAGCTACGGGTGCGCAGTCTCAGGTCTTGCAGAGGCTGGGTATTATATAGATCTCTCCCGCATTCGTACACTGTCTTGCCGAAATTGCTCAGTCGACGCGGACATCACGCACACGGGTCGATCCGCGCACCTCGGACAGCTCCGCCTCAGCCGGCAGATTGACACCGGTATCCAGCACACGACTCTGGCCGGAAGCCAATGACGATAGCGAAAGCTGCCGCGTCGCCGTGCGGCCGCCAACCGCGACCTCCACATCAATCCGGGCACTGCGAATGGCCACTGGTGATTCATTGACCACCTGCACCAACAGACGACCCTGATCTCCCACCGTCAGGCGCGAGCGCAGATACTCCCCGGGGTTGTCGGCCATATCCAGGCGCACAAAGGCGACGGTCGCCTGCTCACCAATGGAACCCGGCGCCGAAGCTGCCTGCTGGAAGTATTGCTTTGCCTGGTTGCGATCATTCTGCGCCAGCGAAAGGTTGCCCAGTTCGTTCATGGCCATCGCCGTGGGAAGCAGATTGACGCTCGCCTGCAGATCTTCCTGGGCCCGGGCGCGGTTGCCCATGCGTGAATGCGCCAGACCACGGCCCAGGTAGTAGTTGAAAAACTCCGAATCCCGCATCAGGGCATTGTCATAAGACTCCACCGCCTCCTGATAAGCACTCTGGTTCAGGAAGATGTCACCGCGCAGACCGTGGAAACGGGCTTCCTCCGGCAACAGGCGAATGGCCCGCTCGGCCTCGCGCATGGCATCATCCATGCGGTCCTGCCGCGCCAGGGTGTGCGCTTCATCAAAGGCTGCATAGGCCTCACTGTTCTCGGCCAGGAAGGCCAGGCGCTCCCGATAGCGCTCTTCACCAAGCTCGCCACCGCTGAACCCATCCCGACGCAGCTCCGCAACCAGTTCCCGGTTATTCTGCACCCGCTCGGACGATGGCGGATGACTGGCGAACAGGCCCTCCAGCCAGCCCGGCTCCCGGGCATTGGACAGGCGGACAAAGGTTTCCTGCAGGCTGACCGCAGCCTGCGGGTCATAACCTGCCCGTGCCATATAGCGCGTGCCATAGTAATCCGCTTCCCGCTCGGCTTCCCGACCGTAGCGCTGGCTGATGAGTTGGGCGCCTACCGCAGCTCCGCCCACAATTGCTCCGGCATACTCGCTGCTGCTGGCAGCTATGGCTGTGGCCAGCAAAGCGCCCTGCAACAACATGCCGCGCTCCATGTTCTGGGCCCCGTGGCGTGCTGCGGAGTGAACAATTTCATGTCCCAGCACCGCAGCCAGCTCTGCTTCGCTACCCATCTCGATCAGCAGGCCGCGGTTGATGGCGATTTTGCCACCCGGAAGCGCCCAGGCATTGGGCACCGAATTATTGAGCACCACAAACTCATAAGGCAGATCCCGGTCAGCTTCAGCCGCCAGGCGCTGTCCGACCTCATTCACATAAGCAGACAGCTCTGGATCGACCTTGAACAGCCCACCCTCGCTCTGCTGCATGGGCCCGTAATGCTGCTGCCCGAGCTGGATTTCCTCGCGCTCGGATATGAATCCCAGCTCACGCTGTCCAGTGACCGGATTGACGGCACAGGCAACCAGCCAGGACATGAGCCCCAGCAGGGCAAAACTTCGAATGGCGTGTACATAATGTAGGTTGCGCATGAGCAATACTCCCAGTTCAGAACAGCATATCCTGATTGTGGTCAACTGCGCCAACCGTCGCCAGCGACAAATTTATCAATATGATACGACAGCTTCCTAGACCCGAGCAAAACCGCTAACATTGCCGGTCCTAGCCCGTAACACAATTCAATACTAAAGCAGAAAGCCTTCTGAGGAGAACACGCTTGATTAGAGTTACCCTGCTCCTGTTGTCAGCCATATTCATCTATTCGGCGCCGGCTGCCGCTCAGGAATCATCCGCCGACCGGGGTCAGACCCTTTTCCAGTCCGAATGTGCACGCTGTCATGTACAGGCAGAGATCGAGATGCGCCTGCGCAATGACTGGCTGGGTGAACCGGCTGATGACCTTTTCGAAGTGATCAAGGCGACCATGCCGGCCGAGACGCCCGGCTCCCTGAGCGACGAACAATATCTCGACCTGACCGCGTATGTAATGCGCATGGGCCGGGTCAATGCGCCTCCGGGCAATGTCACCCTGGCCCAGCTGGCTGGCACCACCATCACCGAGCGCAGTGGGGAAGAGCTGGCCGAACACCCCTGGCCGATCTTCAATGGTGATCCGGGCGCCAATCGCTATTCTCCCCTTAACCAGATCAATGAAGACAATGTCGCCGATCTGGAGATCGCCTGGACCTGGAGTGCTGCCAACTATGGGCCGCAACAGGAAAACATCTACGTCACCGAACCGCTTATGGTCAATGGCCGGATGTACGCGACAGCGGGTGCCACACGTAACGTGGTTTCCATTGATCCGGCCACGGGCCAGACGCTGTGGATGTACCGCACTGAAGAGGGCGAGCGTTTCGACAACGCACCACGCAAGAACTCCGGCAAGGGGCTGTCCTACTGGTCTGATGGCGAGCAGGAAATCATCTTCTTCGTCACGCCGGGTTACAGCCTGGTCGCACTGGATGCAGAAACGGGCCTGCCAGTCGATACCTTTGGCGAAAAAGGCTGGGTTGATCTGCACGAAGGTCTGCGCACGCCACCCGACTATATCCGGGACGACGATGACATCACATTGACCTTCCCCCCCACCGTCATTGACGATGTCATCGTGGTGGGTGCGGCCCATCTGGTCAGCTTCCGGCCTCCGCACGCCCAGAACATCATTGGAGACGTGCGCGCCTACGATGTACACACAGGCTCACACCTGTGGACCTTCAAGACAATTCCGGAGCGCGGTGAATACGGCTTCGACACCTGGCATGACGGCACTGCGGAAACGGCCGCAGGCAACACCGGAGTCTGGACCGCCATGTCCTTTGACAAGGAGCTGGGTCATGTCTACCTGCCGGTCGAGTCCGCCACCGGTGACCGCTATGGCGGCTTCCGTCCGGGCAATAACCTCTACTCGGGTTCGGTGGTTGCTGTGGATTACCGCACTGGCGAAAAACAGTGGTACTTCCAGCATCTTCGCCATGACATCTGGGACTATGACACGCCGTCCGCACCGGTATTGGTCGACCTGCCTGATGGCAGCAAGTACCTGGTCCAGCTGACCAAGCAGGCTTTTGCCTATGTATTGGACCGCGAAACCGGCGAGCCGGTATGGGAGATGGAAGAGGTACCCGTACCGCAATCGGATACACCCGGAGAATGGACCGCGGACACCCAGCCTTTCCCGACCAGGCCGCCGGCTTACGACCGCCAGGGCTTCAGTGAAGACGATCTGATCGACTTCACACCGGAAGTCCGACAGCTGGCGCTGGAAGCCATCCAGGACTATCGCACCGGACCGTTGTTCGAACCCCCGTCCTTGCTTGACCATCCAGATGGGACACGCGGCACCTTGAGCCTGCCCGGCACACTGGGCGGCTCCAACTGGGAAGGCGCCGCGTATGACCCGGCAACCGGCATGCTCTATATTCCATCGCGTACCGATCCAGCCGTACTGGCTCTGGTTCCCGGCGGTGACGCATCCACGGTGGACTATATTGCTGGTCCCGGCCGCACTCCGACCGTGGATGGCCTGCCGATTGTGCAGCCACCCTGGGGTCGGGTAACCAAGATGAACCTGAATGACGGCAGCATCGAATGGTGGGTGGCCAATGCCGACACACCGGAACACGTGAAGAACCATCCCCTGCTCGAGGGCGTGGACATTCCGCGCACCGGCATTCCGACCCGCTCCGGTCTACTGTTGACCTCCGAACTGCTGTTTGTTGGTGAGGGCCAGGGTGGCGGGCCGTATTTCCGTGCCCATGACAAGGAAACCGGTGAGCTGATTGCCACCATCGAGTTGCCGGCCTCACAGACCGGTACGCCGATCACCTATATGCATGAAGGTACGCAGTATATCGTCATGGCGGTCAGCGCCAGCGGCGTCGATCCGCAGATCATCGCCTTGGCCCTGCCCGACTGATCCGGACTCGATACCGGAACCATGAGAACCGCAGGTCGCCCCCGGCCTGCGGTTTTTTGCTTTCCAAATCAATCACTTCGACAGCTGCCGGCAGATTTGTTATACTTGATTGTATCTGTTGTGCAGTAATGCGCAGCTGGATGATAACGGAACTTTCAATCCACCATCTTTTTTCGCGAGAAGATACAAAGAAGAGAACCTCAACCACATCATTATGAATACTTTCCAGGAAGCGCCAGCGCTTCAAGAAAGACCTCAAAACGACGAACCCATCTCCCTCCGCATTCCGGTACCGGAAGACGGCGCCCCGATTCACAACCTGATTCGCAAGAGCGCCTTCCTCGATGACAACTCCCTGTATTGTTACCTTGTCATCGCAACCCACTTTTCACAGACCAGCGTGGTAGCCACCATGGGCGACGATCTCGTTGGTGTGGTCACCGGATACAGTCCGCCGGAACAGCCCGACACCCTGTTCGTCTGGCAGGTCGCCGTCGACACCCTGGCGCAGAAGCGTGGCCTGGCCGGTCGCATGTTGCGCGAACTGGTTCGCCGTGACGCCTGCAAGGACGTGCACTATGTGGAAACCACGGTGACTGCCGACAATCAGGCCTCACGCGCCATGTTCCAATCCCTGGCACGGCGACTTGACTGCGACATCAAGGAGTCCGAGATGTTCGACCGGGAGAAACACTTTCTGAATCTGCACGACTCCGAGTACAAGCTGCGAATAGGACCGTTCGATGCCAAGACTCTGGGTGACGAAGGAGACCATAAATGAGCGACATTTTCGACGATATCGAATCGGAAGTTCAAAGTTATGCCCGGGCATTCCCGGTCATATTCGACAAGGCAGAAGGTGCCTACCTCTATGACATGGATGGCAATGCCTATCTCGACTTCCTGGCCGGTGCCGGCACACTGAACTACGGGCACAACAACCCGAAACTCAAGGCTGCCCTGCTCGAGTATATCGAACGCAATGGCATCGCTCACGGTCTCGACATGCACACCCGTGCCAAGGAACTGTTCCTTGAGGCACTGAACGAGCGCATCTTCAAGCCCCGGGGTCTCAACTACATGGTGCAGTTCACCGGCCCCACCGGCACCAATGCGGTCGAAGCCGCACTGAAAATCGCCCGCAACGTGAAAGGCCGCACCAACATCCTTGCCTTCACCAACGGCTTCCACGGGGTATCCCTGGGCGCCATGGCCGCCACCGGCAACTCCCACCACCGGGACGCCTCCGGCATCCATCTGAGCGGTGTCTCTCACATTCCCTATGACAACTACATGGGCGACCGACTCGATACCATCGCATTGATGGAAAGCATGCTGGAAGACTCCTCGAGTGGCCTGGACCATCCTGCTGCAGTAATCGTGGAAACCATCCAGGGCGAAGGCGGGTTGAACGTTGCACAAGCCGAATGGCTGCGCGAGGTCGAGCGGCTCTGCCGCAAACACGACATGTTGTTGATCGTGGACGACATCCAGGCCGGTTGCGGTCGCTCCGGCAGCTTCTTCAGCTTTGAGGAATCCGGTATCAAGCCGGACATCGTCACACTGTCGAAGTCACTCAGTGGTTATGGCCTTCCATTTGCGGTCACACTGATCAAGCCGGAATATGACACCTGGAAACCGGGCGAACACAACGGTACTTTCCGTGGCAACAACCATGCTTTTGTCACGGCGACAGCGGCCCTCGACAACTATTGGGCAGATGACACATTTCAGCAAGAACTTGCGGGCAAGATCGAACTGCTGAAGTCACGCCTGGAAAAAATCGCCAGTGGGTATGACAAGACACTGATCAAGGCGAAGGGACGCGGCTTCATGCGCGGCCTTGAATGCCGCGATGGCGAGCTGGCCGAAAAAATCTGTCGACTCTGCTTCAAGAGCAACCTGATCATCGAGACCAGTGGTGCCGACGACCAGGTGGTCAAGTGCCTGTGTCCGCTGACCATCACCAAGGACGAACTCAACAAGGGTCTGGACATTCTTGAGAAGTCGGTGCATGCAATCCTGGAAAAGGAAGTCAGCAAGGCCTCCTGAACCACGTCGCCGGATTACGACTTCGGCAAATACAAGGCAGCGGAATCAGTCATCACTCCGCTGCTTTCAACTCGGAATGTACCAGAACTGGGAGATAAAAATGATCATACGTACACTCGAAGATTGCCAAAAATCCGAACGTAAAGTGGAAGCAAAGACCTGGGACAGTGTGCGCATGCTGCTGGCCGACGACAACATGGGTTTCTCTTTCCACATCACCACCATCTACGAGGGCACCGAGACCCACATGCATTACAAGAATCACCTCGAGTCGGTGTACTGCATGTCCGGCAGCGGTGAGATCAAGGACCTGGCCACCGACGAGGTGCATCAGATTAAACCGGGCACCATCTACATCCTCGACAATCATGACAAGCACATTCTTTGGGCGCACAAGGAACTGAAACTGGCCTGCGTATTCAATCCGCCCGTTACAGGCAGGGAAACTCATCTCGCCGATGGCTCCTATCCGGCACCGGGTGAGCCAATGGGAGACTGACAGGCGAAATGCCGGGCGCCTTCATTGCCTGCAGGTTCAGAAGGCGCTCATGCCCGGCACGGCGATGGTGGTTGAAGCGTACGCCAGATAGCTCAGATTGAACAAAAGCGCCATGTAATGCACCAGTGGCCTATTGGTGAACAGTAGCCCCACCACACTCAGACTCACCACTATCGACCCAAATGATCGGCTGAACCAGATGTCCGCGTAGTTCGGCAGGAGCGGATCAGAGGCACGCGCCAACAGCAGGAACAGCAACACCATCACAAAAAACCAGTTTTTGGTCTGGAAATAATGATCCTGCAGGTCAAGATTGCGGTAGTAGCGGATTTCCGGCGTCAACACAAAGGTCAGCAGCACCAGCATGATGGGGGCCGACAGGAACAGGACCATCGGCCCCACCATGACAAAATCGTGAGCCTGGTACTCCCAGAAACCCAGGTAGTGGTAGGTCATGATGATCAACAGCCAGATCGACCAGCCAGCCAGCATCCAGGGCCTTCTCACCCGGTGCTTGTAGCGGATGATCCGCCCCCAGCCCATCAGCAGTTCGGCCATGGCAAAAGCCACGACCACCGACACGAACATCATGATGAATTCGAATTTTGACATACTGATACCGGTCCCCCTTGGTCCTTGGCGTTACCGTATCAGACGCTCTCCGCCGGCTCCGCCTGCTCACGCAAAGCCGACCACGCAGCCGCATTGAGGGCACTGGCCCGTTCAGAATACACCACCTGCCGGAGCACTTCAGCCAGTTCACCCTTGAAATCCTCCCGGTCCAGATAGGCGCAGACGGCGCCCTGTTTCGGGTCGAGCGCCCGCATCTTCAGATCGCTCCGGTGATCCTCGGTCACGATGATGAACGGCGTCGGTCGGCGGAACGGACTGCGGCGCTCCTCGGCCCGCACCCGATAAAGAAACTGCTCGCGGGGTTTGCGATGACCGTTCCAGCCGGAAATGATGCAGGACAGTTTGTTGCTCAGCAGGCCAAAACCACGATTGTATTGATGCAAGGCATCCATGGCATTGGCTTCGTTATAGGTGTTGATGGTGGTATACAGGCCCGTGAGCCCCACCTCCGCGGCCACATCGTCGACCAGGGCGTTGTCGATGTCGTAGATCAATACAACCGGTTTCAGGCTCATCGTGCTGCCCTCTCACGAATCTGGACATTGGCTGCTACGGGGTCCCGGCTCGTACGCGTACGATTGGCCGGCACCTCAGGGTCCTCATAACCGAAGGCGATGCCAAAAAGAATGCCAATATCCTCTTCGATGCCAAAGGCGTCCCGCACCAGGTCCGGATAATCGCGCATGGTGCCCATGGGACAACTGCCAACACCAAAAGCGGTCATGGCCAGCATCAGGGTCTGGGCATACATGCCCACATCCACCGCCACGGTGGTGCCGAAGGAGCGGTCCATGCCCACGAAGGCCATATGCGGCGCATCAAAGAAACGGTAGTTACGCAACACCGCGTACTCCCGGCCTTCCCGGTCCTCACGTGTGATTCCCATTTCCGAGTACATGGCCACGGCACATTCCACCTGGCGCTTGCGGTATTCGCCGACGAAATCACCACGATATTCGTAGTCGGGATTTTTCGGAACGCCCTGCCGGACCCGCTCGGTCATCGCATCCCGCAGTTGATCACGCAATGATCCGCTGGCGACATATACTTTCCAGGGCTGGACGTTACAGTTTGAAGGCGCGCGACCGGCGAGTTCGAAAATCTGCTGGAGGGTCGCTTCCGGTACCGGCCTGTCAAGAAAACCGCGTACCGATCGGCGCTGCTCGATTGCCTCGACCAGCGTCATCGTCGATGTTTGCTCTTTCACTTGCCTTTTTCCTTTTATTATTAGTGCACCCCACCGCCATTCCTGCAACATTCAGCCCAACAGCTGTCCGCCGTCCACGTCCACCGTGGTACCGGTGGCATATCCGTTCTGCATCAGATAGATCAGCGCACTGGCCACTTCCTCGGGACGTCCGATCCGTGGAATCAATTGCCCCTTGGTCATCTGGGCCACCCGCTCGCTCTTTTCATCACCCATCCAGTCGAACAGGGCGGTGTCGATGATGCCGGGCGAAACCACATTGACCCGCACGGGCGCCAGCTCCTTTGCCAGGCAACGGACCAGGTTTTCCACCGCGCCGCCAACACAACTCAGCGCGCCCATATTGGGTCGGAACTTGCGAGCGGGTGCGCCACTGACAAAAGTGATGGAACCATCATCCGCGACATGCTTCGCTCCCAGCCGGGCCACCTTGGCATAACCCCAGAGCTTGCCGAAAGCGGCCTGGAACTCCTCCTCGCTCTGCTCGACCAGTGGTTTGAGCGTGCGCGAACCACCAGTGGCAGCCGATACCAGGTGATCAATACCACCTATCGAGGAAAACAGTTTTTCCAGGCCCTGATCGTCATGTGTGTCGATCTGCACGAATTGTATATCGCTACCGGCCTGCTGCCTGGCCTTCTCCAGATGCTCTTCCGAGCGGCCCCCAGCAGTCACCCTGGCACCCAGGCCAGCCGCTGTCATGGCGGTTGCCAGGCCGATACCGGAAGTACCCCCAATGACCACCACGTTCTTACCTTCCAGTGCGTTTCCCGGGACCTGCATGCTTTCTCCTTGCTTCAATGACGCCTGCGCTTTTGCACAGCGGATGGTAACACAGACGCCACTGTGTCATCTTCGAGCAGGCCATGGAATAATTCCACCGCGACTGTGATGCAGTTCACATTACGACTTCGTTGACAACTTGTCTGCATCCACGTGCTTCAATGATAATCCAAGTCACTAATGGCTGCCCCGGGCAGCGGAGGAAATCATGACCCGCCTGGTAATTGTACTTCTCATCAGTATCCTCCTGACCGCTTGCCGGACCGACTGGGTCCAGCTCACCGAGGCCGCAGAGCAGGTGGCTGTCGCCACCCCCTCCGAAGTCGGTGACTGTCCCCGCGTGGGAACAGCAAACGTGAATGCCATGGACAGCATCGGTTTTGTGCAGCGCAGTGCCCGGCAACTGCAGGAAGAACTCATCCGCCTGGCCAGAAACGAAGCCGGAGACATGGAAGCCAGCCACGTGGTGGTGGAGTCTCCGATCAGGGAGGGGCGTCAGACCTTCGGCATCTACCGCTGCTCCTGAACGGATTGCCGACAGTAGACCCCGGATCGACAACAACAATAAAAAAACGGCCCTGCCGAACCCAGGGCAGAGCCGGACAGAGAGTTGATGTATGGATGGCACACTCCTGTGGCTGAGCCGCCTGTTTTCCCGGACCCCGGCGTTTGTGATCCGGTATCGCTGGCCCATTCTGCTGCTCATCACCCTGACCAGCCTGCTGCTGGCCTGGACCTCGGCCACACGCACCAGCCTGGACATGACGCTGGACAATTTCATTGACCAGCGTGATCCGGCCATCCGGGCACTGAACGAGTTCCGCAGCCAGTTCGGCGGTGATGACTCGGTATTCCTGGTGTATCGCGCCGCCGATGACGACATATTCTCGGCCCGTTCGCTGCAAGCGACCCAGGAACTGACCCGGCGCCTGCGCAACTGGCACGAGGTCACGGCAGATGAGTTGCCGGAACGCATCAATGGCAACCGGGTCGATGTCACGGCGTTGTCCCGGATCCGTCGGGTGCAGTCGCTGACCACCCTGCGGATCCAGCAGAGCGAGGGCGACATGCTGCGCTCGGTGCGACTGGTACCCGAGCAGATCCCGACCGACCCGCAAGAGCTGCAGCAGATCCGTGAGCGCGCCCTGGCACAGGATGATCTGCGTCTGGCCTGGTTCTCCGACGACGGCCGCTATGGTGCCATCCTGATCCAGACCACCTTTGGCGCCGATCCGGTCGACGGGTTCGTGGCCGCCGTCGACCAGGCTGAGGTCAGCCTCGGTGACAGCTTTTCCGCCTTTGATGACCCGGACAGCTTCGACCTGGCCTTTGACTAAGAGGCCACGGTAGATGAGCCTCTGTTCCAGACTGTCGACATGTTCGATTACTCGCGCTTCTACACCGCGGTGCGCGCCATCTA
>PWQG01000265.1 GCA_003556835.1 Gammaproteobacteria bacterium | reverse complement strand
GGTGGCATCAACCCGCGTGAAATGGTTGTTGGGGAAGGGGAAGAGGCAATGGGCGCTGTCGATTTCATCACAATACTGCGCCCGCTCGGCCTGCGCATTGTCCAGCACCAGTGGTTCGACACTGTTCCGACCGGCTCCGTCACAGGCAGCCAACGAGGCGAACAGCAGGCTCAAAAAGGCTGCCGGAAGCGATTTTTTCATGCTATTTTCTCCTTGTTATTTGGTCTGAGTATGCCATACAGGCGGTGGTAGCGGCACACTCTGCGGTTCCGTCCGGTAATCCCTGCCCCATTGTCGATTCCCCCGCCACCCGAACGACAAGGAAGGGACCCCAAACCACACGGAGGCCCATCATGGACAAAATACGCGTACTGGCCGGCACCTGGAAGGACGCCGGAAATTCCAACTCATGACCGAAAAGGCCGCCAAAATTGGTATAATCAGAGACATGAAAAGATCATTCTTCATAGGTCTGCTGACCGTTTTCCTCCTGAGCAGTTTTGGCACGCGGGCCGCTGCGGAGAACTTGCGCCCGCTGCTATCACCACAGACCCTGGCCGACCTGCTCGAAACCAGGGACGACCTGCGTCTGCTGCGAATCAGTGGAGAGCACGCAGCCGGCCATATCCCAGGCTCGATTCCGGCCGACTACGCCCGCTTCCGGGGCCCATCCAGCAACCCCGGCGCCTTGCCTTCATTGGAAGAGTTGACCGATCTGGTGCAATCGCTGGGACTGACCGCGACCCGCCCTGTGGTGCTGGTGCATGATGGCGCCAGCCCGTCCGATATGGGCACAGCCACCCGCGTCTACTGGACACTCAAGTCCCTGGGCGTGAAGGAGCTGGCCATCCTGAATGGTGGTTTCTCTGCCTGGCAGCAGGCCGGATTGCCGGTAAACATGGAACCGGTCCCTGTGGCGGCCTCGGATTGGTCCCCACGCTGGCATGATGACTGGCAGATCAGCACTTCCCAAATAAACCGGCGCCTGGGCGATCCAGACCTGCGCCTGATTGACGCCAGGCCGGATGCTTTTTTTGCTGGATCACAATCTTCCATTGCGCGTCCCGGCACCATCCGTGGCGCCAAGAGCCTGAGCTTCGACCGCTGGTTTGACGGTAACAGGATGAAACCAGCCGACGAGGTACAACAGATCCTCGCGTCCAGCGCACTTGCGGATGCCGACACCACTACTTCCTTCTGCAACAGTGGCCACTGGGCCTCGATCAACTGGTTTGTGCTCAGTGAACTGGCGCAGGTGCCCGATACCCGCCTCTATGCCGAAAGCATGGCCGAGTGGACCCAGGCCAATCGAGCGATGGACAATCAACCGAGCCGTGTCGCACACTATTGGGGAATGACCATGGAGTGGTTCGATAGCTTATGGCAACGGTAAAGAGATGACCGCCCTCACTTCATCCCGCATCCGCGCCATCCGCGGCAGCCTGGCCCTGCTGGGACTGACGCTGATCGCGCTCAGCTTTGTAATGGCCGGGCCACGTGCCGCTTTTCTGGTGGCCATAGGCCTGGGTTTTGGCCTGGTGCTTGAAGGTCTCCGTTTCGGTTTCACCGGACCCTGGCGCCGCATGATCGAGGAGCGGGACGGTCGTGGCCTGTTGGCCCAGTTCATCGCCATTGCTCTCTGCGCCCTGGCGGCATTTCCACTACTTGCCGCCTTTCCGGACGAACTGGGTGGCGCGCATGCCCCGGTGGGGCTTGCCATGATCGGTGGTGCTTTTGTCTTCGGTGCGGCCATGCAGGTCGTGTTGGGCTGCGGCTCCGGCGTACTGGTCAATGCTGGCAGCGGCAATCTGATGGCGGTGCTGGCCCTGGTCGGTTTCATCGCTGGCAGCTTCCTCGGCACACTGCATCTGGAATGGTGGACCGGCCTGGGGGCATTACCTGTGCACACCCTGCAAGGTCAGTTTGGTGCGCACGCCGGTCTGTGGCTGACACTGATCGGCCTGGGCCTGCTGACACTACTGGTGCTGCACCGTTCACGCCCCGGCCTGCGGGCTCCCTCGCGGCGCTTGTGGCTGGCCGCACTGCTCATCGCCGCCCTGGGCATTCTGAATCTGATCGTGGCCGGACAGCCCTGGGGCGTGGTCTATGGCCTCGGGCTTTGGGGCGCTAAGCTCAGTCAGGCCGGCGGCGTGGATGTGATGGCCACCGCGTTCTGGTCTGCGCCCACCCATGCGGAGCGCCTGCAGCAGAGCCTGTTCACCGATGTCACCAGCCTGACCAATATCGGCATCATCACTGGCGCCTTCCTGGCAATGCGCTGGCGTCGTGATCCCGGTCCCCAGGTAGCGCCAGGCAGTGGCCCCGGTCGCCTGGGCATTCTGCTTTCCGGACTGATACTGGGCTACAGCGCACGCGTCGCCTTTGGCTGCAATGTCGGCGCCTATTTCAGCGGCATTGCCACGGGCAGCTTCCATGGTTGGGTCTGGTTTGCAGCCGCCTTTGCCGGATCAGCGGCCGCGTTGCATCTACGGCCTCGCCTGCTGCAGTGGCTCTCCCTGCGCGCAGCGGCAACACCCGGCGCGGGGGCACGCTCATGATTCCTCGTCTCTCCCGTCCCGGTCGCACTGGTACCGGTCTGCTGACCCTGGCCCTGATCGGCCTGCTGTTGATTGTGGATGCCCGGCAGTCGACGCCGATCAATCCCCACGCTGCGCCGCCACCGACCGCGCTGGGTTCGGGGCAGGCACCGGCCGCGGCGCATTGCAGCCGGTTTTGAGCGATCCTCGCTCCTGGACAGATATACGTTACTCCCTTGTCGATTTCCCCGAGCCCCAGACGACAAGGAAGATATCCCGGAAAACAAGCGGAGACCCATCATGGACAAAATACGCGTACTGGCCGGTACCCGTAAGGGCGCCTTCATCCTGACTTCCGACGGTAAACGCCAGCGCTGGAAGATCGACGGCCCCTTCTTCGGCGGCTGGGAGGTCTACCATGTCGCAGGCTCCCCCGCCGACCCCAACCGCATCTATGCCTCCCAGAGCAACGACTGGTTCGGCCAGGTGATCCAGCGCTCCGACGACGGCGGTCGCACCTGGGCACAGCCGGGCGGCCCTGGATGCGCCACTGCCGGACGCGGTAGCGCGGGGTGAGGAACCGTTCCTGATTGTCGGGGCTATTGCGGGGGGCTAACGGTGCTTGTGCGTGGTACGTGCTCGTCGCCCCGCAGCCTGCCGAACGCCGATTCCTGCAGACTGCTGACCCACAGCCAACCGTCATGCTCCATGGCTCCGGTGGTTGTGTGGTATCCGCCCTCCGGGTCCTGCAGTGAAACCAGCACCTCGCCCTCGCCGTCCATTGCGAACACATGCCCGTAGAACTGTGCCGACGGCCGCAGGGCTGCGGGCAGGCGCTGCGCCACCTTGCGCAACCAGGGATACGCAGACAGGGCATCAATTGCCGGTGAGCGCGGCGATACCAGGCCTACCCAGTAGTGTCCTTGCGGGCTGCGCTCCACGTTGTCCGGGAAGCCGGGCAAATTGTCGATCAATACATCGTATTGACCCGCTCGCCCGCCCCGCAGCCAAACCTTCAACACCCGGTAACGTCCGGTCTCGGCGAGCAGCAGATAACTTCCGTCCGGGCTGACCGCGACACCATTGGCAAAATTCAAGCCGTCCAGCACCACCGATGTTTCTGCGCTTACCGGGTCATACATCAGCAATCGGCCATGGCCACCATGCTCCATCAAGTCCAGCAGACTCGCTTCATAGGTGCCACCGTAAGCCTCCGCGCCAAACTTGCTGGAGGCATCGCTGAACCAGATACGACCGTCCGGCGCTACGTCCACGTCATCGGCGTAGCGGATCGGCTCGCCGTTTACCGTATCGGTGAGCACGTTGATTGTGCTATCTGGCGCCACAGATAAAAGCCCCCGGTAGGCATCGGCCACAATCAGATGGCCTTGCTGATCAAAACTGATGCCCAACGGTCGGCCACCCGTATTCACCCAGCGCTCCATGACACCGGTGTTGGAGTCGAAACGGATCAACCAACCCTCGTGGGTGGTGCTGTAGATGTGTCCATCGTCGGGCCCGATGGCCAGCGCTTCAGGACCGCTCAGGCCATCGATGTCGAGACGCTCGATATCAGCCAGTGCATTATTGCGCTCGAACACGCCCGGGTATCCGGGGTCTTGCGGTGCATTCCAGGCCACGGGGGTGATGGGGACCGGCCACAACAGCAGATAGGCGACCAATGCCAGCACTGACAGTACGAGGATCTTTTTCATGGCAACTCCCTGTTCTTTTTTCTTCGTGTGAGTCGGACGTCCGGGCCCGGTGCTTCAACATTCACTTCAGATGAGCATCGAACCAGTCGAGCGCGAGCTGCTGCGCTTCCTCACGGGCCTCCTGGTAAATGCCGTAATGGCTGATGTCCGGGATGATTACCAGGTTCTTCAGGCCTCCCTGATATCGGGCATGAGCCAGGATGCCGTGGTCGCGATTGTCGAACAGCTCCTCATTCTCGGCCAGCACGATCTGGATGGCCACGCCTTCGATTGCACGGATATCATCGACCGGTGCGTGGTGGGCAAATCGCGACAGAATGGGGGCGCCCCGCAGATTGCCAACCACCCGCTCGCCTGGTTCGGGATAACCCAACTCGCCCCGGGCCCGCAGGGTGGCCTGCTGGTAGGCTTCGGCGGAAGTGCCCAGGGCGCGGCCATCGAAGCTGCCGACCTGGCTGTGCACGGCCCGTACGCGGGGATCGTGCGCTGCGGCCCAGACCACATACCCGCCGGACTGACTGGTGCCCCAGAGACCGATACGCTCGGGATCGACCCGCGGCTCGCCGTGCAGCCAGTGCAGGGCATTTAGCCAGTCCGTGCTCATGTCCACCGGATCAACAATCTCACGGATCTCGCGCACTTCAGCCGTGAACCGTCCATCCGGGGTGTCGGCCTGTTGCGGTTCGCTCAGCATGATCCGCGCATCACTCTCGCCCCAGCCGCGGTAATCGAAGGTCACCACCAGGTACCCGTTACGAGCGAAAGTGATCGCGTCACGACGCAGACCCGCGGCCGTACCACCCCAGCCGTGGGCCATCAGTATGGTGGGCAGTCGCTCTTCTGCGCTCTCTGCGGGCATGAAAACAGTACCGGCCATGCGCACAGCTTCGCTGTAGATGTCCACCTGGCGCTCTTCGACGGCATCGCTTGAGGTCCCGGCGGCACTGTCCTGAGCCTGTACCAGGACTGGTGACAGCAGGATCAACAGGCTTGTCAGGAATCGGGGCAGGGATAGGACCATGGCATCACCTCTCTGGGCTGTTATTGATATCAGGGAGCGGACTTTATTGCAGCCTCATCCGCCGCTCAGGCTGCAGACCTGCATCTTCCAACCGATTCAGGTGCTGCGTCAACTCGACGGACGCCTACAGGAACGCGGCGGGCGGTGAATAAACCACGATCCGGCGGTGTACGATTCATGAGGACAGGCACAAGAAGCTGGAACGGATGCTGGCCAATGACCCGGCACTGCAATCCGAGTACGACGCCCTGATCAGGGTAAAGGAGCTGACCATGAAGCACGACCAGAAAGAGCCGGGCCGCCGAGATCCTGGTGTACGGCACGGCTGTTGTCATGGCGGAATGAGCCCCGGGCGTATCAGCTCCCCTCTATCCGGAAGCCGATCTTCAGGGTGACCTGGAAGTGCCCCACGTCACCGTCTTCGATATGCCCCCGGGTTTCCGTAACCTCGAACCATTCCAGGTTTCTGGTGGTTCTGCTCGCCTGCGCGATTGCATTACGGATGGCATCATCTGTGCTCTTCCGCGAAGAGCCCACCACCTCGATCTTTTTGTAGGTATGATGATCAGACATAAATACTCCTTCCACTACAATGTAAGCTCTACCATATCACAGACTACGATGAAGACCTGCGTGGTGGATGACTCTGCCCCCCTTTCTGGATATCGATCGATACACTATACTGAGAGGGCTTACTGACCGTTCGTTTCTGCAGTATCGAACCCTCATCAGGGGCGCTCAACCCCGACAACATGCGGAGAACGACTTATGGAACTGTTGACACTGGATTTTCTCGCCCGCTGGTCTCATACCCTGTTTGGCATCACCTGGATCGGACTGTTGTATTATTTCAACTTCATCCAGGGTGGCTACTTCAAGCAGGCCTCGCCCGAAGCGCTCGCTGACGCCAAGGAGAAGCTGGCACCCAGCGCATTGTGGTGGTTCCGTTGGGGCGCAATGCTCACGTTCCTCACGGGTGTGGTATTGCTGGGTGTCGTGGGTGATCGTATTAATGCCTTCACCGTACTCGGTGCCACACTGGGCACCTTGATGTTTCTCAATGTCTGGCTGGTGATCTGGCCGCAGCAGAAAATCGCCCTGGGCCTCGTGGAAGGCGGCGACTCGGCTGCCGCTGGCGCCAAGGCCCTGCTGGCCTCGAGGACCAATACCCTGTTTTCGGCGCCAATGCTGATGGGAATGTTCGGGTCGTTCCACGGCGGCGGCAGCGGCGTGATGCCGCTGATGGCACAGGGCGCCGGTTATACCGGATTGATTGTTGCGCTATTGATCGTATTGGCACTGGAAGCCAACGCGCTGTTCGGCAAGCAGGGCCCTATGGCCACCGTCAACGGGGTTATTGCTTGCAGCCTGGCGCTGACCGTGGTACTGGGAGCTGTGCTTCAGTTATTGTGAGAAAAGGCTCCTCTGATCAACCTTGCTCCTGCGCCACTCTTGCCTGCAGTGCACGCAATATGGCGGCTCGCTGATTGCCGGGTTGATTGCTGAGGATGACAAAAGGGTACAGGCCGCCCGGACCGGGGATGTAGCCGGCAAAATTGTATACCCCGGTCAGGGTACCGCTCTTGCGGTGAACACCATCCACCTCTGCGAGCAGTGCGACGTGGGGACGGAAGGTCTCCATGATGTGCATCATGGCGGCGGCGGTCGTGCGCTGATCACGGGAGAGGCCGGAGCCTTCGTGGACGAGCAATCGATCCGGCCGGTTCCCGTAACCGTCGCCGTACATGGCCTGCAGCCGCTGCACGAGCACCTCGCGGGCGGCTTCCATGGTTGCGGGGTAGCCATACTCCTGGGCGCCCATTGTCAGGAAAAGCTGGTTGGCGATGAAGTTGTTGGAGTACTGCAGCAGACCCTCGAGATTCTGCTGCAAGGACACTGAGCTGCTATGCTCATAAAACGCGGTCCAATCGCCGGAGACCGGCTCCCGGTAAAAGCCCGTATCTGAAACAGTGATACCCGCCTCCTCCAGAAAGAGTTGAAACAGTTGCTGTACCTGGCGCAGGCTGTTGACCGGATCATCTCCCAGGTTGATCCGAACGGGTTCACCTGGCGGAAGCCCCGCACCCAGTTCTTTTGCCAACGACGTGAGAGGTGTCTGCGACTCGGCCGAGATCAAGGTGCCTGTGTCCGTCCAAGCCAGATTCACCGTATTGAAATTCACGACCAGTGCGCCATTGATCGCGCCGTATGGCTGAGTGGTGGAGGTCTGCCCCGGGATCACAAGATCCGGCTCGAAGGCTGAGTCATCGAGCACCAGGCGACGAACTTGGTTCAGGCCGCGCCCGGCCAGAATTTCCGCAATCCGGGCAAGCTCTTCCGATACAAGAAACGGGTCACCGTAGCCCCGGATCATCAGATCGCCGGCATCATTACGGAAGAAGTGAGTCTCGAAGCGGAAATCTTCGCTCAGGGTGTTCAATGCCACCTGGGCCAGGGGGATCTTGACCAGTGAGGCAGGAATCAGTGAACGCTCCGGGTTGATCCGTAGCAGGTCCTCCCCTTCCGGCGACCGGAGCATGACGCTACCGTTCCCGAGCAGCGTGACCAGCGAACCCGGTGCCAACTCCACATCCTCGGCCGCCTGCAGCAAACCGCAACAAAGAAGCAGAATGAAACCAAAAAAGGGGACAGATCTATTTTTAGGCATAGTTCCACTAAAGTACAAAGAGGGCAGGAAAAAGGGGACAGATTTATTTTCTGAAGCTGATCTGACAATACAGGATGTTCCCGGGAAAATAAATCTGTCCCCTTTTCCTCTCCCCTTTTCCCTACTGCGGGACGTATTGCCTCTGGATCAGGTGCTCCGGATTTGCATCGGCGCGAGGTACCAGCTTCTGTGGCCTGGCGTACTGGTTATCGGTTCCGTAGAGGTTACCCTCCCCATCAACCGCAAAGGAATGCATCTCCAACCAGGCGGTGGGCCCTTCACCGGGCAGCAGCCAGGTGTAGACATGATTTCCTTCGAGGTCGAACTGCATCACCTTTGGCGGTCGAATATCCGTGACCCAGAAGTATTCCTCACTGACTATGATGTCCAGGGGGAAGTCCGGTCCATGCCAACGATCCACAAATTCAAACTCCGGCACCTCACCTGATTGGCCCCGGTTGCTATATTGAAATACCTGTACATTCATGGCATCACGGTCCACCACATACACCCTGTCATCGGGACCAGTAGCGATGGCATGAACACTGAGGAACTGTCCTGGCTCTTCGCCGCGTGAGCCGAATTCAGTGATGTACTCACCGTCAGCGTTCAGCACCACCACGCGCGCATTCTCCAGACCATCGGCCACCAATACATGGCCATCCGGCAGGAATGTCACGTCCTGCGGCTTTCCGAAGCGCACCCGATCGCTACCCGGGACATTCTTTTCTCCCAACATACGAATCAGTTGCTGCCCATCCTGCGAAAAAATGTAGATGACATGCCCGGTCTCCTCGACCACCCACACCCGTCGCTCATCATCATAAGGACTGACGCGCAGCCTGTGTGGCCCCGGCCCGTCGGTTCCCTGCCACAGCTGATCCCAATGGTCCCAGACTTCCTGAACTTCGCCGTCGCCGTTCAGCACATACAGCAGGTTCTGCCAGGTGCGGCCGCGGCCCTGGATGACATTCCAGCCCATCGAACCAGGAAAATTCGTATATTCAGGCGGGATGGGGTCAGGAAGTTCCGTCTCGCCCCGTTGTACGATCAATATCCGATCCGGGGATTCAATATGGATACCCGAGTTACCACCCCAGGAGTAGCCAGGTTCAGCGAAGGGTTCCGCCCAGCTTTCAACGACCCGGTAGGGCATGGGACCTACCGGGTCCAGCGATTGGGCGAACAGCTGCGGCGAGCATGCGAGAAGCAGCAGAATAACAGGAAGCTTTACGTACATAGTGGTCACCATGGTTATTGTTGTTCTATTCAGCAATCAATGGACCCTCAAACGATCTCACAATAGCATCCCTGAGGATAGAGGGGACGGAAAAAAGGGGGGAAAAGGGGACAGATTTATTTTCTGGCGCGTCGCGCGGAAAATAAATCTGTCCCCTTTTCCCCTGTCCCATTTTCCCTCCCAGACTTGAAGTCTGCTTCTCTGGACCTCAGGATATATGACAGAAGTGAATCATTTTCAGGCAAGGGAGGACGATCATGGTTTTCCCATCTCAAGGCAGCGATGATGCGCTGCTGATCGTCGACGTGCAGAATGATTTCTGCCCCGGCGGCAAACTTGAAGTTCCGGAAGGTGATACGGTGGTTCCCGTGCTCAACCGCTGGATTGACGACGCCCGCGAGGCCAACATCCTCATCATCGCCTCCCGGGACTGGCACCCCGTCGACCATATATCCTTCGAGGATCAGGGCGGCGACTGGCCCGAACACTGCGTCCAGGACAGCAGGGGCGCCGAATTCCACCCCGGCCTGGCACTGCCACGGGAGGCCATCCGTGTCAGCAAGGGCACAGCCTTCGACCGCGATGCCTACTCGGCCTTCGACGGCACCGGACTGGCCGGGTACCTGCGCCAAAAAGGCATCAAGCGCCTCTGGGTAGGCGGCCTGGCCCAGGATGTCTGTGTGCTGGCCACCGTCAAGGACGCCTGCAAGGAAGGCTTCGAGACACGCCTGATCCAGGATGCCACCCGCCCCGTCTTTCCGGACAAGGCCGACCAGGTCCTGCGGGAAATGGAATCAGCGGGCGCCGTGCTGGAGGCCGCTGATGCATCCTGAATCACAATTGGGACCGTGGCCCGAAGAACTGGGTCTACTTACCGACCTGTACGAATTCTCCATGAGCCAGGCGTACTGGACGGAGAAGATGCACGAACCGGCAGTGTTCAGCCTGTTCTTCCGCAAACTGCCGGAGACCCGCAACATCATCCTGGCCTGCGGTCAGGAGCACGCGGCCCGGCTCGCCTGTGATATCCGTTTCCCCCGCGAGCAACTGGACCGACTCGCCGAAACCGGCCTGTTCCGTGAAGATTTTCTGCGTTGGCTGGAAAAATTCCGCTTCAGTGGCGACATCCACGCCATGCCGGAAGGCACACCGGTGTTCCCGCATGAACCCCTGCTCGAAGTCGAAGCACCCGTGATCGAGGGACAACTGTTGGAAAGCGTGCTGATGAATTACGTCAATCTCGAGACCCTGCTGGCTTCCAAGGCACTGCGTATCACCCTGGCCGCCAGCGACCGTCCCGTGCTGGACTTCGGTATGCGACGCATGCATGGCCTCGATGCGGCCCTGCGCAGCAGTCGTGCCTACCGTGTCGCCGGCATCGCAGGCACCAGCAACGTACTCGGCTCACTGCGCTACGGCCTCAAGGCCAGCGGCACCATGGCCCACTCCTACATCCAGGCCTGTGGGGACGAGAAAGAAGCGTTCCGTCGTTATGCCCGACTCTATCCCGGAACCGTATTGCTGATCGACACCTACGACACCCTCGCCGGCCTGGACAAAGTGATCCGACTCGTCCGCGACGAAGGCCTGGACGTGGGCGGGGT
>PWQG01000107.1 GCA_003556835.1 Gammaproteobacteria bacterium | reverse complement strand
CCCCAGCGCCATTGCCGCACGCTCAATCGTCAGTAAAGTAACAGAAGGATTGGAAGGATCGAGCAGGCGCTCTAGCGCGGATCGACTGGTTCCCATTCGGCGGGCCATTTCCGATTTATTCAACCCTTCTTGATTCATCAACTCCTCGATCTGCCAGGCGATGACCCGCTTGGTGGCTAATGCTTCGGTCTCGGCCAGGAGATTGTCATGTTCGAGGAAGTCATCAAGGCGGCTTCCAGTATGTTTGCTCATTTTCAACGCTCCAGTTCCGCCAGTCGCGAACGGGCCAGATCAATGTCTGCTGCAGGACTCAGGTTTTGTCTCGGTTTTCCGCAACCACCGGTATACCAGCGCTGTCGAGCGTGATGGCACCGAGGTGATAGCACATGATCGCTGCCGGGATCAAACGGATGAGGATACCATCCTGCTGCCGCTCGCCCCATTGGTCTATCGTGGTGCAAATCGCCGCATTCAGCCCGGTGCTGCGACAGAACTTGGCCAGGTTGCGAGTCAGGCGAGCGTCTTTCAGCGGTCGGTTGCTCCACTTGGCTTCCAGTGCCGCCTGGGGTTGAAGGTTTCTATGTAGATGAACCAGATCAACCTCGCCGCCGCTCCAGGCGGCGTAGCGAATTTCACGGTCGGCGTGAAAGAGCTGTGCCAGCAGTCCGGTTTCGACCAGGGCGCCAAAGCTGTCATGGTCTGCGGTCATTTCGCCAAACAGGGCCGCCCGCATGGTCGGGTTGGTGAGATAGGCCTTGAACTGGTGTTGACGCTTGAATCGTCGGCCCGACTGGTCGATGCGCTGGAGCCGATGGATGAGAAACGCGGCTTCCAGGTATTCGATGTACTTGAGCAAGGTCGGTTTGGCGACATTGCTCTTCTGACTCAGCTCGCTCGGTGAAATGACCTGGGCGGTGTTGTAGGCCAGCATGGTGAACAGGGCATTAAGTTCCTGCACGTCGCTGATGCCGTAAAGAATCGGCAGATCTCTGAGCAGCACCTTGTCGACGATATCGGACTTGATGAAGCGCTGCGCATTGGCGCGCACCTCTTCCGACAGCGCGACCTCGGGGTAGCCGCCGTAGTTGAGGTAGTTGATGAAAGCCTGGTTGAGCTGACCGTAATCCGGCACGTCGTAGCGATTTTCGTTGACGGTCAGCAACTCATGTTGCCCTGACAGGAGCAGATACTCAGGAAAGGTCAGCGGCGGCAGCAGGAAGTCGGTGAAGCGGCCGGCGCCGGATTCCTGGCTGCTGCGCTTTAGCGCCGCGGCCGCTGATCCAGAAACCAGGATGCGCAGATCCGGCCGTTCATCAACAATTGGCTTGAGATGACGTTCCCAGTCTCGCAGGTACTGGATTTCGTCGAGAAAGACAAAGCGTGGCTGATCCGGGCTACTTGGAACACCGCTATCCAGCGCGTCGACCAGAGCGGCCAGAGACTGGTACTGCAGAACTGGGTGCTCGACGTCCAGATAACCAATTCGTCGCGGGTCTACACCATTCTGAATCAGGCGCTCGACCAGGTGGAAGATCAGGTAGGTCTTGCCGACTCGGCGCGGGCCAAGCAGTACCACTGCGCGCCGAACCGCAAGCTGTGCGACCAGAGGGTAGAGCACTTCCAGGTATGGCCGAGGCCGGGCGTGTTGGATAGGGGAAATAGCAGCGGAATCGTCCTGCCACCACGGATTGGTGCGCAAAACATGTGCTTTAACCTCTTGATCTGAAATGGTTTTCAATGGAAATCGAAAATAAGAAAACTTTGTTTATCTTATCAGGGAAGTCATCCGTGGGCAATGACTCCTTCGGTTTTGAGGCCACGGCGAATCGCTACTGGCTCACGCCGTTGCCCGCTGTCTGGGCCTGAGAGCAGAACTGGGAGTACGCGTGCTGATGGTCGACGCACTGAACGAAAAAGCCGCCGACTTTTACCGAGCCTACGGATTCCGCCCAACAACAGCCCGGGCGCTCACGCTTTACCTGCCTTTGGGCAAGCCCTGACCTGAAGAATCGGCTTCCAACGCGCTTTTTCGTCTCGCGACGATCGACCTCATTCGCCATCGCTGTAGCGCCCGTCTTGATTGGCAACTTCGTGTGAACTCGGCTCCAGGCGATCCGGCGACACAAACTTCAGCACACCATCCTCGCTAAACACCAAACGAGTCCCGGTCATTCGCGCGCGGTCGCGTGCGCCCTGCGCGGCGCGTAGCAACGCCGATTCGATTCCTCGCAAGTCGGCGTCCATGGTTTATTCGAATATTGGTTCAGTCATGCTGAGAGTCCCTTTGGCTTTCCCTTGCCGTTATCCTAATCCGTGTCAAATCAAACTTGGATCGTGGTCTGAATATGGTTCTCGATCCTCGAATAAAGCTCAACATCAACCTCTGGTGCCCTGATTGAAACTAGCAATGAGTAATCGGAACGCTTGGCCGCGTTATCCGCCAGTCCCAGGACCACCGCTTCGAAGTCATGTCCGACCTCGTCTCCTTCAGCTTTCCACCGCGACCCGAACCCGGCACCTACGCCCTGGATCACCGCCGCGACGACTCCCGCCAGCTCGTCGGCCTGGGCGCCGACGGCGCAAGATTCGATTCAGTCGACGGCACCATCGAAGTTACCGAAAACAACGGCTACTACACCATGAACTTCGCCTTCACCGCCCAGGGCCAGGACGAGGTCTCGGCCGACGGCCGAT
>PWQG01000143.1 GCA_003556835.1 Gammaproteobacteria bacterium | reverse complement strand
CTTGAAGTTGAGTCTGCTACAGCGTCAGGGGGATGGGCGCGCCAGGGACAATAAGCTCTCCGTGAGAACTCTCGTGCGGAGAACCACATCCACATAAGGCGTGGAATAAACAGTGAATTGATAACGCTCTAATATTCAGTCAATAAAAGCAGCGTCACTAAAATCTGTATGAAAGTAAGCGTCCGAGCAAGCACCCCCTCAACACAGTCGATTGATGGGTTATGCTGAAGCGGGGTGTCCTATGCCGCTGCTTTACGGCGAGCGGCAAGCCAGTTTGACGGGGTGAGCTGATCGACTTCGGTGTTCTTCATCGCGGGCAGCCGAGACAACACATCGTGCAGATACTCCCAGGGGTCGATGCCGTGCAGTCGGCATGTCGCTAGAATGGTGTAGATGATGGCACTGCGTTTGCCGGCATCGGGATGCCCGATGAACAGCCAGTTCTTTTTGCCCACCGCTGTCGGCCGGATTGCGTTCTCAACGCGGTTGTTGTCAATCTCCAGACGGCCGTCCTCGATATAACGCATTAACTGTGTCCAGTTCGACATGGCATACGTAATCGCCTTTCCTATCCGGCTACTGGGCAGTGGCTGCTGCCATTTCTTATCCAGTACACGCTTGATCCTCCGCAGGATCATTCCACTTTCTGATGCTCGCCGCGCCATGCGCTCCTGCGGGCCACAGGCGTTTTCACGTAATTGTCGCTCTACTTTGTACAATAGCTGTATCTGATGCAGGAACCAGTTGGCCAGGGCTGGTTTCTCATCCCGAGCCTCAAAGAAATAGCGACGTGCATGGGCCCAGCATCCAGCTAAGGTCAGTTGATCCCGGCCCTTTGCAAAGCTGCCGTAACCGGCATATGCATCGCATTGCAGCGTGCCATGGAAGGTGTCGAGCATAACCTTCATGCAGGCGCTTGCCCGACTGGTATGCCACTCAAAAAGGATATTCCCTCCCTTCACTCCCGGAGGGGGAGGATGATGGTATACCCAGAAATACCCCTGACCCGAACCGCCGCCTTCTGCCAGATTGTACCGCACCGGTGTCTCGTCCGCCTGCAAATAGCCGCTGCGTTGAAGTTCCGCACGAATATGCTCATAAATGGGACATAGCCAGTTTGCCGTCGCCTCCACCCAGTCGGCCATCGTCTTGCGCGAAAGATCAATCCCGTGACGGGCGAACATCTGCTCCTGACGATACAGAGGCAAATGGTATAGATACTTGTTTATGATGATATCCGTTATCAACCCTGCGCTCGCATAGCCCCCATCAATCAAACGCGGCGGCAAAGGAGCGATCAGCGGCGCCTGAGTGCGCACGGACTTTTTCTTATACTTCGGGCGGATGATCCGGCGGCGGAAGTACCGAGCCGGCACCACATCTAGTTCCTGCGCCACTTCCTCCCCGATCCGCTCGTAAGCTGAGCGGTCTTCCTTCACCTCTTCCGGCTCAATAATCACATCCTCGGTGGGCAGGTGCTCTGGAAGGCGCGGCTTGCGAGCACGAGGAGCGCGAGGCTTGGAAGAAGAGGGCGGAGGCGGCGGCTCATCCTCCGGTGGTTCCTCGGAATCACCCAACACCTCCAACATCAACTGCAACTGTGACGGATCGAGCTTCTCGCTGCTGCGCCCGAACAGACGCTTGATCAGGAACTGCACTTTCTCGCGCAATACCTTGTTCTCGCCCTCGAGCACACGTAATGCCACCGCTTGGCTTGCGACCTGTTCCTGTAATTTTTCAAGCGCATCTTGCATGGGCCATATTATACTGACGCCCGGCCATCAATATCAAGTATGAAACTAATATAAGACAAGAAACTAGCGCTGATACCAGGGCCGCAAGCTGCCGCTGCGCAAATCCACGCCGTCCAGCAGCAAACCCAGCGCTTCCGGGCTCAACGCCAGCTTGCCGTTTTCCGTCTCCACACCGACCGGCCAGCTGAAGGTGCCTTTCTACAGGCGCTTCGTCATCACCCACAATCCTGTGCCATCCCAGTACAACGTCTTTACCCGGTTGCGGCGGCGGTTGGTAAAGACAAACAGCGCACCTGTACGCGGGTCCACTTTCAGAACATTCTCTGCGCGGGCGTACAAGCCTGAGAAGCTCAGGCGCAGGTCCGCCGGTTCTGTGGCCACATACACCTTTACATTACCCAGAAAATTCAACATGCGAACCTCCCGCGTTATGGTTGATAATCTTGCATATCAACTGGCACATCCGTGACGGGGAACCCGGATCCGGGAAAAACAACCGTACACCGCCGGGAAGATGCATTTCGATCCGCTCACTGGCAGAACGGTCCATCATGCCAGCATCAGCCGCCTTGAGGGTCACCTCTGCAAATCCTGAAGCCATCGTGCGCTCTCGGGAAAACCATCCGCAGAAGGTGGTCAAGTTGATCTGTTGGTCCCGGCAGAATGCCGACTTGCTCTGACCGCTCAAGCGGTACTGTTCGATTAAACGCTTTCGGTCCTCCGCGCTATAGCGCCGGAGAACTCGCCGATGACGGGTTGATCGTTTGGCTTTCATGCCCCAGGTCTACCACCACCATAGCAATGTGGCTACGGGGTGCTTGCTCGGACGCTTACGAAGGACTGGGACTGGCCGTTGGCTTGTCACTGACATTGACTGTTACGATCGCTTGCGCGATTGGCTACCTGATTCCGTACATGCTGATCCGCATGGGCTTTGACCAAGCG
>PWQG01000044.1 GCA_003556835.1 Gammaproteobacteria bacterium | reverse complement strand
CATCATCGATTTCATTGACATGCAGGATCTCGAGCATCAGCGGCAACTTTTGCGTACCTTCGGCAAGGCCCTGGAGAAAGATAATGCCCGGACCATGATTTCCGGCCTCTCCGAGCTCGGGCTGGTGGAGATGACACGCAAGCGCACCCGCGAAAGTCTGGGTCAGTTGCTCTGCAGTCCCTGTCCGGTGTGCGAGGGCAGGGGGCGTCTGAAGACGCCGGAGAGCATCTGCTACGAGATTTTTCGCGAAATCCTGCGTGTCGCCCGCGTGTATGAAAATGATATGTTGCTCGTCATGGCTTCACAGCAGGTGGTCGATCGCCTGTTGGATGAAGAGTCGAGTACCCTGGCTGATCTGGAAGAGTTGGTGGGCAAGACCATCAAACTCGAAGTAGAACCCATGTATACTCAGGAACAATACGATGTCGTATTGTTTTGACAGGTCTCAATGACGTATCCCTTCAATCGGCGCTTTCTCAAGCATGTGCGTCTGCTGGCTCTGGCGGTGCTGGTGCTGGCTTGTGTCTACGTATTGCTGGGTCGGCAGTTGCCCGACCATGCGCCCGGCTGGGCATCCACTCTCGAACAATCCCTGCAGGATATGACCGGGCTGGATGTGAGTATCCACCGGCTGGAAGCGCGCTGGCAGGCCTTCAGCCCGGTTTTTCTGGCCTACGGTGTACGTCTGGATGCGCCGGGGCATAGCGATGGTCAGCCCCCCATCGAGCTGTCTCACCTGCAATTGTCGGTGGATGTGCCGGAATCCCTGATGGCCGGCCGCATCCGCTTCTCCAGTGTCCGCGTGCTGGACCTCGACCTGGCTCTGGGGGAGCGGGCATCTGGTGGATGGGGGCTGGACGGTCTCGATGGCGGTCAGCTGGCCATGGACCCGGACGAGCTGTTCGCCCTGGCCACGCGGTTTCGTGACCTCGAGTTGCGCAATGCCAGTGTGACCCTGAATTTCCTCGATGGGGCACAGCAACGCCTGGATGACCTGGTCGCGCATCTGAGCAGCCGGCGTGGCGAACATCGGCTGCGGGCGGATGTGCCCACCGTCGACAGCAATGACCCACTGACTCTCACGGCCAGCCTTTCCGGGCGTCGTTTTGAACAACTGGCTGGCACCGTGTATGTTCGCCTGCCTGCGGCCGGGCATGACGCCTGGCTGTCGGATTTCCGTTTCGGCACGACAAGGCTTGAGAGCCTGCAGGGGGGGGCTCAGGCCTGGCTGACTCTGGACAATGGACAGCTGCAGGAGGCTGATCTGGAGCTGCAGCTCGAAGCACTTGCCCTGCGCAACCAGGAAAATCCAGAACCACAGCGGCAATTCTCGGTCACGGATCTGGAGGGTCTCCTGCACCTGCGTCGGGATGAGCAGGCCGGACGCTGGCAGATCGCTTCACCGGAATTGATGTTTCGCCGCAATGCCGGCGTGTGGAACTCGGGCCGGTTTCACGCTGACATCGGGGACCAGGGCGAATTCAGCCTGTTCGCGGAACGCTTTGATATGGGTATGGCTGCCGCCCTGGCGCGGGACCTGGGAGTGCTGGGGGAGACACCCCTGGCCGAGTTGCGCACCATCAATCCGCGCGGGCTACTGGTCAACATGCATCTCGAAGGGGTGCTGGGCGAGAACGGGTTGCAAACAATGGATGCCCGTTTCAACCTGGATGACGTGCGGGTGAGTGCCCGCGGTCCGGCGCCCTCCGTCTGGGGTGTTCATGGTTATTCCGAAATGAGTTACCGCCATGAAGCGGGTCTGGCACAGGGTTTTGTGGAAGTCGATTCCCCGGATCTGATGCTGCAGTTGCCCAATCTGTTCCGGGACATCTGGGCTTATGATCACGTTAACGGCCGGGTCAATTTCCGGCTGGATACCAATGACGGAATGGCCCTGCGGCTGGATAGCAGTGTCATCACAGCGCAGTCGGAATTGCTCACCGGACGTGCTCAGTTTTCTACCGACTATCGGATTTCAGCCGACGGTGAGCGGGATATCGATCTGGAGCTTCTGGTTGGCGCACTGGAAGCAGACGTCAGTGGCAAAGGCGCCTACCTGCCCATGGCCCGGGGTGCCCTGCCGGCGGCCCAGGGTGTCCTGGCCTGGATTGATGACGCCGTGTTGGCCGGTCGGGGTGGTGGCAGCGGTTTTCTGTTTCGGGGCAAGGTGCACGATGGATCCGGCCCACAAGATCGAAGCATGCAGATGTTCTACCGGATTGAGGACGGGACACTGCGCTTTGATCCCGAGTGGCCGGCCCTGGAAGCAGTGGACGGATTGGTGGTCGTTGATGGCACCGAGGTCGAGGTCAATGCCAGCGCGGGAAGCTCGCTGGGCATCGGATTCCACTCGACGCGGGCCGAAGTGCGCAGCAATCCCGAGGGCGGAGGCCGCTGGCTGACAGTCAGCGGCCAGGGCAGCGGCCTGGCTGGCCAGGGTCTGGAGTATCTGCGACAGACTCCAGTGACCGCCGGGCTTGGCGCCTATTTTGCGGGCTGGGAAACCAGTGGAGATGTCGATTTCACCCTGGATCTGGCGATTCCTCTTTTCATTGAGGGGGAGGAACCGGAAATCACCCTGCGCCTGGGCCTTGATGACAATACTGTGCAGATCCCCGAGTTCGCACTGGATATAGAAGCGGTGAACGGCGAGCTGTTGTTCACTGGTGTCGATGGGCTGCGCAGCGAAAACCTGAGCGCGAAATTTTTCGGGCAGCCGGTGGAGGTCAGTCTCTACAATACACGGGCCGACGAGGGGCTGACAGACACCGTGGTGGCCGTGCAGGGTGACATGGATATTGATGCATTGGCGCAGTGGCCCCTGCAGCCGGAATGGCTGAGAACCCTGCATCCGGTGGCTTCGGGCCACTTCGCCTACAAAGCGCAGCTGGAATTGCCGCAACAGGGTGCGGAGCCGCTGCGTGCACCGACACTGCGGGTGCAGTCCGATCTCGAGTCCCTGGAGCTGGCCCTACCGGCTCCCCTGGACAAGTCGGCGGGTCAATCCCTGCCCCTGGATCTGAATCTGTTGTTCAGGGAAACAGCTACAGAACTGCGCATGAGGCTGGCGGATGTGGCCACCGTCAATGCCCGCCTGGACAATCAGCAGCCGGCCACCGGCCTGGTTTTTCTGGGGCCGCCATCCGATGGTGTGACCGTCCGGCGTCTGAATGCTAACCGTCCCGGTCTGGAGGTCCTGGGCCGTCTGGGGCAGCTTGATCTGCAGGCCTGGCAGGAGGCGATCACCGAACTGACGCGCCTGGATCTGCCGGGGAGCAGTGAGCGCTCCCTGCAATACAGCATGTCGCGGCTGCGCGAAGAGCTGGCGCGGGTGGATGTGAATGTCGACCGCCTTGATGCGTATGGTCAGAGTTTCTCCACACTTAACCTGCGCCTGGATGAGGAGAGTGCTGCCTGGGTACTGGCTATGCAATCGGAACGGCTTGCCGGAAGCCTGCGGGTGCCGTTTTCCGAGTCGCAACCCCTGGATGTGCAGCTCGATCGCTTGCATCTGGGAGACCCGGAGGCGCAGCTTCAGGATCCGCAACTGGCCCAGCAGGGATCCGGTGACTCCGCAGGCCCTGAAGAGGAACAGATCCGTCTAGATGAGCTGGACACCGTGGAGTACGTGATGCCCCGGGAAGATCCCCTGGAGGGGGTGGATCCGCGCAACTTCCCTGCCATGGACCTGGAGATCGCTGAGTTCAGTATCGATGGCGCGGATTATGGTAGTTGGTCGCTGCGTGTAAATCCGGTCACGGCCGGCGCCTTGTTCACGGATCTGCGGGTTCGCGCCCGGGGTCTCGAGGTCGGCACCGAGGAGGAGCCTGCCCGTTTCGTGTGGCGCCATGATGGCAGTGGACATGTCAGTGAGTTGCAGGGTCCGGTGGTTGCCACCAATATCGCCGATGTGTTGAGTGCGTATGGCTTTGCGCCCAACCTGGAGAGCCGCAGTGCAAGGTTTGATGCGGACCTGCACTGGCAGGGCAGTCCGGCTTTTTTCTCGGCAGTCGGTATCAATGGGGATGTCGACCTGTTGCTGCGGGACGGACGTTTTCTCCAGGGGACCGGCGCGGCCAACAGTGCGCTGAAGCTGATCGGCATCATCAATTTTGATGCCCTGGTGCGCCGCCTGCGATTCAGTGATGATCTGCTCCGCCAGGGGCTGGCGTACGACGAGATCCGGGGCAGCGTGGCGCTGAATCAGGGCACCATCCGTATGGACGAGCGCCTGCAGATTATCGGGCCTTCCAGCCTGTTCCAGCTCGAGGGCTCAATCAATCTGGTGCAGGAGCGGATTGACGGCAACCTGTATGTGACTTTGCCGGTTAGTGAGAATATACCCTGGCTCAGCGGGCTGGCCGTATTGAACAACCTGATCAACTGGCAGGTCGCCATCGGGGTGTTCGTGCTGGACCGCATTTTTGGCGATCAGGTGGATAATCTCACCAGCGCCCAGTATAGACTGGAGGGTTCATGGGATAATCTGGAGCCCCGCCTGAGTCAGGTATTCAGTACAGGAGATCGACAGTGACCCAGACACCTCGTGTCGCAGTGATCCAGATGGTCAGCGGTGACGATGTGCAGGAAAACCTGCGGGTGGCCGGCGACTGGATCGCCCGGGCCGCCAAAGATGGCGTCGGCCTTGTGGTGCTGCCGGAAAACTTTGCGGTACTGGACAGTGGTCCGGTCCGGCTCCACGGCGAGCGGCAGGGTGATCCGCTGGCTCCCTTGCAGCGGTTCCTGGCCGGGCAGGCGCGTGAATACGGCATTTACCTGGTGGGTGGCACGATTCCGCTGCTGACCCGCCCCGGACCCGAAGGGGCCGTGCTGGATGATGGTCGGGTGCGACCCGCATCGCTGCTATACGGTCCGGATGGGCAGTTGCTCGCGCGCTACGACAAAATGCATCTGTTCGATGTGGAAGTGGCTGATGCGCAATCGCGCTATCGGGAGTCGGACACTTTTGAAGCCGGTACCGAAGTGGTGGTGGCTGATCTGCCCATGGTCACCGTTGGCATGAGTGTCTGTTATGACCTGCGATTCGCTGAACTCTATCGGCGCCTTGCCGGCGATCGGGCCGAACTGGTCACGGTGCCATCCGCGTTCACAAGGGTGACCGGTGAAGCGCACTGGGAAGTGCTGTTACAGGCGCGGGCCATCGAAAACCAGGTTTATATACTGGCGCCGAATCAGGGTGGCAGGCATAATGCGACCCGCGAAACCTGGGGGCACTCGATGATTGTCGACCCCTGGGGGCGGATTTTGGCCTGCCATGAGCATGGCGAAGGCATGGCGGTGGCCGATATCGATTTGCGGGCCCTGCACGAACTCCGGGCGCGCATGCCCGTCATGCAGCACAGGAAGCTCTGAGCGACTGGATCCCGATTGCTGATGAACAAAAGTCTGTTGACCAACCTGGTCGCCCTCGGGGTGGTCGGGCTGAGCCTTTTGCTGCCCGACCCGTGGCGCACTCATGTGCTGACCATGGGGCTGTTCGCGCTCTCGGGTGGTGTGACGAACTGGTTGGCCGTGTACATGCTGTTCGAGCGTGTGCCCGGCTTGTACGGTTCGGGCGTTGTGCCGCTTCACTTCGAGGAGTTCAAGTCGGGAATACGTCAGCTCGTCATGCGGCAGTTCTTCAGCGTGGAAAATATTGACCGATTCTTCTCGAACCGCGTAATGGAAGGCGAGGAGCTGGACCATGCCGTGCGCGGCGTTGTGGAACAGATGGATCTTGACAAGGTGTTTGACTCCCTCGTGGAGGGCATCATGCAATCCTCCCTGGGTAACATGTTGAGCATGTTTGGTGGAGCGGATGCCCTGGAAAACCTGCGGAAACCCTTTCGCAACAGGATCCGTGAGCATCTCATGAAGCTGCTTGACAGTGAAACCTTACGGGAAACGCTGCGTGCCCAGATGACCCGGATGATTTCCGCCGAGACCTTGCAGGACAATATTGCCGACATCGTCAACCGGCGGCTCGAGGAGCTGACTCCGGTCATGGTGAAGGATCTGGTCCAGAACATGATGCAGAGACATCTTGGCTGGTTGGTGGTCTGGGGCGCGGTGATCGGCGGCCTGATCGGCCTGGTGTTTTCCCTCCTTAACTTTCCTTGATTTTTGTTGGAATGTGCGGTTGTAAAAATCTGCTCCTGATGTTATGGCCTGGCTCCTTTCGGGCAGCGAAATTGTGGCATTTTGTATCAGCGGATGTAAATTTTGTATCAATGGATGTAAAAAACTCCTTCCTGTACTAGAATGCGCGGCTTTCCGGTCCGTGCTGTCGTGGTAGCAAGAGGCTGCCGTGAGGGTTTCTGGTCTGAATATCATTGGTTGATTGTGAGGTAGAGTACAACATGGCAAGACCCGTTGAGTTTGTGTACGAAGATGTCCTGAACAATGCAATGGAGCAGTTCTGGCGGGAAGGCTTTCATGCCAGTTCGGTGCAGAAGCTGCTGGACGTTACCGGTATCAATCGGGGAACGCTGTACAACTCATTTGGCGACAAGGACACTTTTTTTCGCTCCTGTCTCAAGCAATACAATGAGCTGGTCGAGAAAGATCTGAATGCATCCCTGTTGGATGAGTCGCTGGAAAGCTGGGATGCCGTACGTCAATATTTCCGCGTGACCGCTCTGGGCGCCAGTGCCAAGCGTCGCAGCAAGGGCTGCCTGCTGGTCAACTCCTTTTGCGAGAGCATCAACTATGACAAGGATCTGCAGAAAGTGGTGCGGTCCTACTACAACGCAATCCGCAAGGCCTTCCTCAAGCGCATGAAGGAGGCAGAAAAAGCCGGCACCCTGAAAAAGGGCGTGAGCCCCGATCTGGCCGCTGACCTGCTGATGAACACCCTGGACGGCATACGGGTCAGTTCGCGTGAGGGCAAGGCGCCCAAGCAGATGCAGGCCATTGTGGACTTCAGTATCTCCTCATTGCAGTGAGAGTGCCCGGGCAGCTTTGCTGCTTCAGGCTGTTGTCGCGAGAGTCATATCAGGTATACTTGGGCTGATTGCGTTATGTTGATCGATGCCCTTAAGGGTCCTGGCCGCACTGTCGAGTAGTCCGAAAAGGCCCTTGGGTAAAATAAAAAACACATGAAAATCATGGTCTTGCTGTAATTTGCAAAGACCTTGATATGTCCCGATAAGAGCAGGATTGGTGCTGTAATGAAAAAACTGGCAGGTGGTAAAAAGAAAGACGACAGTGACATTGACCTCACGCCCATGCTGGACGTGGTATTCATTCTGTTGATCTTTTTCGTGGTGACCGCGACATTCCTTTCCGAGCAGGCGATTGATGCCGCAAGCAATGACGATGATGACGAGCCGCCGGAGCAGGAAACCGAGGATCGGAACATCCTTGTTGAGCTCAGCGCCAACAACGAGATCCGGTTCAACGGTGAGCCCCGCACCGTGCTACCGAGCCAGGTGCGAGCCAATATTGACCGATTGCAGGCGGAAAATCCGAGTGCCTCTGTCATCATCCGCCCGCATGAGGCCTCCAATGTGGAGACGCTGGTGCTGATCATGGATTCGGCCAGACAATCGGGCATAACGGATATATCCATCGTCGAATAGCGGTGGCTTGAGCCTGCCGCTGGACGTGGCAGCTTGTCGAGTTCTCAAACGCACCCATCCGGGTGCGTTTGTGGTTTAAGGCCGGCCGGTCCACCCACAAACCGGGATTCCCGATGCAGAAAGAGCCCTTGCCCCTTCAGTCAATCATCTATGACGCAGCGTCTGATGCGGTCGATATCATTGATCAGACCCTTCTGCCTCACCAATTGAGTCATGTCCGACTGCAATCCCTGGAGCATGCCTGTCAGGCGATTCAGACCATGCAGGTACGGGGTGCCCCATTGATTGGTATTACCGCTGCGTTTGGACTGTATTTCGCATTACGCGACGGGATTCCGCTCGGACGCGCTTCCAGCACACTTGCGGCCACCCGTCCCACCGCCGTGAATCTGCGTTGGGCGCTGCGCCGACTCGAGCTTGCAGTGGATGGGGCGGATCAGGGTTCTGATACTGCGGCCCGTGCATTGCGTGAAGCGCTTCAATTGCAGGCTGAAGATGCGGCTGCCTGCAATGCCATTGGTGATCATGGATTTACCCTGCTGGAATCATTGTGGCGGGAAAAGCGCAAAAGAGACCCGGAAGCCACCCGCCTGAACATACTGACTCATTGCAACACCGGCTGGTTGGCCACCGCGGAGTGGGGTACCGCACTGGCACCGATCTACAAGGCCCATGCCCATGGTATACCACTGCATGTCTGGGTGGATGAAACCCGGCCCCGCAGTCAGGGTGCCTCGCTTACGACCTGGGAGCTGGGGGCCCGCTCGGTGCCGCACAGCCTGATTGTGGACAATGCGGGCGGTCATCTGATGCAGCAGGGTGAGGTGGATGTCTGTCTAGTGGGCAGCGACCGCACGGCTGCCAATGGTGATGTATGCAATAAAATCGGCACCTATCTCAAGGCCCTGGCAGCGGCGGACAATGACCTGCCTTTCTATGTGGCGCTACCGGTGTCCACCATCGATTTCGAATTGCCGGTCGGAGTCGGGCAGATACCCATCGAGAACCGTTCAGCAGACGAGGTCCATCGGGTTGTTGGCGTTGATGAGGATGGTCGACTGCGTCAGGTGCGGATCAGTCCGGAGGGCTGTCCCGCTGACAATCCGGGTTTCGACGTGACGCCGGCCCGGCTGATCAGCGGGTTGATCACCGAGCGCGGCGTGCATGAGGCCAGTGCGGCGGGTATTGCGGCACTGCATCCGGATCGATCCGGCAGTAGTGAAATCTAGGGAACCTCTTTAGCGGATGTTACTCACCCGCTTTCTAGCCGGGAGGCCAGCCCAGCTGCCGGCCGCCAAGCACATGCAGATGGATGTGGTGCACGGATTGTGACCCGTGTTCCCCGGTGTTGATGGCGTAGCGGAAGCCGTCCGCAGCGATTCCCTCCTGCTCCGCAATACGCGCACCGCTCAGCAGCAGTTGACCCAGAACCGCTTCGTCCTCCGCGGCGGCTTCGTTCATGCTGCTGATGTGCTTGCGCGGTATGACCAGGATATGTGTCGGTGCCTGCGGATTGATGTCGCGGAAAGCATAAATCAGCTCGTCGCTGTACACGGTTTCTGACGGAATCTCTCCGGCCAGGATTTTACAGAACAGACAATCGCTTGCCTCACTCATACTTCCTCCCTAGAATTGTTTGCAGTCTCACCCTTCAATCATAGTGGATCTGTATTCGTGTTACTACGCAGCCGCCCGGTATTGTATGTTCTGCTTCTGCTGTCGGGCTGCCTGCATGCCTCGGCGGTGCCGGTCTATGATTATGAGATTGTGGCACGTTATCCGCACAGCACCGCAGCGTTTACCCAGGGATTCCTGTTTCATGATGGCCACCTGTACGAAAGCACGGGGCTGTACGGACGCTCCAGCCTGAACCGCATCGACCTGGAAAGTGGTGAGGTGCTGCAGCGGCATTCGCTTCCCCGGCACTATTTCGCCGAGGGCATTGCCGTGGTCGATGATCGCCTGTTCCAGCTCACCTGGCGTGAGAACGTGGTGTTCGAGTATGACCTGGAAACCTTCCGTATCCTGGATACCCACTACCATCCGGGAGAAGGTTGGGGGCTGGCCTGGGATGGCCGGCAGTTGATACTCAGTGACGGTTCGGCCGAGTTGCAGTTCATTGATCCGGCGGATTTTTCCGTGCAGCGGCGTGTCGAAGTGCTGGCTGACGGGGTGCCGGTGCTCAACCTCAATGAGTTGCAATACATCGACGGTGAAGTCTGGGCCAATGTCTGGATGAGCGACGAGATCATGCGTATTGATCCGCAGAGCGGTCGGGTGACCGGAATCATCGATCTGGATGGCCTGGTGGAAGAGACCCGGTTGGGTGGCCGGCCGGGTGAGGCGGTGCTTAACGGCATTGCCTGGGATGCGGACGGCGAACGCCTGCTGGTAACCGGGAAGTTGTGGGCGGATATTTTCCAGATCGAATTGCTGCCCCGGGAAGCGGTTGCGGACGAATGATGCGCCAGACCTCGCGCTTCCTGCTGGCTTTGCTTCTGTCAGGGCTGCTGTCGGCCTGTGACACGGTGGCTTATTACGGGCAGGCCGCCAGTGGGCAGTTGTCCATTCTCTGGCAGCGTCAAGACATTGAAAACCTGCTGGCCGATCCGGAGCTACCGGACGATCGTCGTGAGGCCCTTGAGCTGGTGCTTGAGGCGCGCGATTTTGCCCGTGCACACATGGACATGCAAGTCGACGGCAGTTTCCGCAGTTATGTTGAGCTGGACCGACAACATGCGCTCTGGAATGTATTTGCCGCGCCCCGGCTGTCGTTGGAGCCCCTGACCTGGTGTTACCCCCTGGCCGGTTGTGTCAGCTACCGTGGATATTTCTCGGAAACGAGGGCTCGCCGCTATGCCGCCCGTCTGGCCGACCAGGGCCATGATGTCTATGTGGGTGGGGTGGATGCCTATTCCACCCTTGGCTGGTTTAACGACCCCCTGCTGAGCACGGTGGTGGAGCGACCACCACACCGCCTGTTCAGCCTGGTCCTGCACGAGCTTGCCCATCAGCAGTTCTACCTGCCCGGGGATACCACCTTCAATGAAAGTTTTGCGACTTTCATTGAGCAGGAAGGGCTGCGGCAGTGGCTGTTGGGGCAGAAGGAGTCAGAGCTGTTCCTGCGATATCAGGCGGAAGAGCGGCAGCGCGCTGAGTTTGTCGGGCTGGTCACCGCATACCGGGAGCGTTTCGCGCGTCTTTACGATAGTGGCGGGAGCGAGGCGGAGCTGCT